>JANMRU010000259.1:0-2608 GCA_031388585.1 Pseudanabaena sp. SOY_30_concoct_251
CCCAATTAAAATCTGTCAATACGATCTAGGTGCTGGCAATATAAGTCCTAAAAAACTAATTATTGGGTTTCCACAAATACTGCCGTAGATCGATCTTGCCCTCGGGGTTAAACTTAATGCCTTCTTGTTCTAAAAGCGATCGCTGTAAGTAATCAGCTCCACGCCGCAAGGGAGAATACGATATTTGCCCCTTAGCGTTAATAACGCGATGCCAAGGAACATCTGATGTCGCGACATCTATCTGGTAAAGAGCATACCCTACCAGTCTTGCTTTACCAGCTAGGTTAGCTAAATCAGCGATCTGACCGTAGGTGGCTACTTGCCCTTTAGGGATCTGGCTCACCACATCAAAGATACGATTGTAAGTTGACATTTATTTTTGGCATCAAAACTTTTTTGAGTACCCAATTTTGCGCTCAATGCCGATGATAAGCGGCTTAGACTTTACTCCTCCTCCAACTAGAGCTAAATTCCTGTGACTAAGATCGCTGCACTTTTAACTTTCATTGGTTACTCTGGTAGAGGTTCTAGAGAGCACACCTAATTTGTGACGCCTATTTGACTCGTCTTGGGTAGGAGTCGCTACAAAGAAAGCAACGTCTAGGAGAATGAAATATGAACATGTTCGCTCACACACACAACCCTCAAGTTAATAATCGAAACAAGGCGATCGCGAAGCCAGCTAAACATCACATTACGCTTCGCGTTCCGCACAGCTACCACCAAGAACCTATAGTTTCAAATCTAGTATCAGATCATGGCTTAACAGTTAATATTACGGCTGCCTTGATGGGTGAAAATGCCAAACAGGATGGTTGGTTTAATCTAGAACTAGTTGGTGCTGACAAACAGATTCAAAGTGCTCTGGTTTATCTGGAGGAGCTAGATCTGGAATTTTGGGAAAAGCAAAATCAAACAGAGGCAAGTTGGTAGGTTTAGATTGAAAATTTGAGGGTCGAAAAATTAAAAGGGGTAGAGAGCGCTCTCTACCCCTTTTTCTATTTATAGCGATCGCTAATTAGGTTAGGACGGGGTGGAAGGGTAGAACCCTCACACCCCCAATTAAAATCTGTCAATACGATCTAGGCATTGGCTACATTTAGAAACCAGCCAAAACACAATTACTTGTTGGGCTGAGGTGTCATGCGCAGATATGGTTTAACCGCATTAAACCCTTTGGGGAACTTTTGCTTTAGTTCCTCAGGATCGGTGATAGAAGGTACGATCACGCAGTCTCCACCATCTTTCCAGTTGGCAGGTGTAGCAACACTGTAGTTATCAGTGAGCTGTAATGAATCAATTACCCGCAGCAGTTCGTCAAAATTACGTCCTGTGCTGGCTGGATAGGTAAGTGTTAAGCGCAGTTTTTTGTTAGGGTCGATGATGAAAACAGAACGCACAGTCAGTGTCTGTAAGGAATTGGGATGGATCATATCGTAGAGATCAGAGACTTTACGATCTGGATCGGCCAGAATAGGGTAGTTGAGCGTAACATTTTGAGTTTCCTCAATATCGCCTGTCCAGCCCTTATGCGATTCGACATCATCAACGCTGAGCGCAATCGGTTTAACATTGCGCTTGTCAAATTCAGGCTTTAGTCTTGCTACTTCCCCTAGTTCTGTAGTACAGACTGGGGTGAAATCTTTGGGATGAGAGAACAAGATTGCCCATGAGTCGCCGATCCATTCATGGAAGTCGATCGTTCCGTGGGTTGACTCTTGGGTGAAATTTGGTACTGTGTCGCCTAAACGAAGTGTCATAGATCGAAATTCCTATGGTGATACTGGAGATCCTATTATTATTTGTGGGTAGGTGTACAAATAATTTAGTTAATATTAATGATTGACAGATTCGCCCGTATAGAGAAAAATGTTAGATCGCAGCTAAAGCTGTGAATCAAATACGCGGAACTGGCGGAATTGGTAGACGCGCATGATTCAGGTTCATGTGTTGAAAGACTTGGGGGTTCAAGTCCCCCGTTCCGCATTGGATAGTGATTTTGACCTCAAGCTCTTACCCAGTCAAAGTCTTGAGGCTTTTTAGTACCCTAAAGCAATCGACCTGAATTGCACATAACTAAACGCAATTAGCCTAAATTAGTCGTAAAATTAAGCCAGTAGTTAAGCCAAAAATTGAGGCTTACGCTTAAATGTCGGATACATTGACCAAGCATCAGGAGCGGATAAGTAAGATGATCGCTGAAGCAAACGCTCGACTGAAATCCCTCAAAATTACTATTGTGCAACGCGGCGATCGCCTGTCATTGCAGGCAACCTTACCACCAAAGCCCAACAGTGATAAAGACAAGTGGTATCAGCAACGAATCAGCTTAGAACTCCGCGCTAACATTGACGGCATTCGCTTTGCTGAGGCAAAAGCTAGGAAATCAGTGGGCTACTTTTGGCAAGTGCCTTTGACTGGGAAACATATATTAGGCGCGTACAAGTAGAAGAAGCGTGTATTAGAACCTAGTGCAGAGTCACATCTAAAAGTTAGGGTTGGCAAGTTTGTCCAAATCGGCGAAGGTGTATAAAGTTAGGAGGTGCTTTATGCAGAAAAGATATATTGTCCGATTGACAGAAGAAGAGCGGTGTGAGCTTCGAGAGGT
>JANMRU010000314.1:0-3538 GCA_031388585.1 Pseudanabaena sp. SOY_30_concoct_251
AGTGTGTCAGTATACTTGCATCTATCGCCTGACTCATCGCAGATCTCCTTTGACACTAATCTACCTCTCTGGGCAACATTTTTTATGCGGTTGCCCTGCAATTCTATGCGATTATCGGGGAACTAGTTTTTATTTGTGCTATAATAGATAACCGTCAGGACGCATAGCTCAGTTGGTTAGAGCACCACGTTGACATCGTGGGGGTCACTGGTTCGAGTCCAGTTGTGTCCATCCCATCGAAGCCCATACGCAGTGAGGCGTATAGCCTCCAAATCCTACCTACTTCACCCCCCGTCGTTCTCAATAACGACGCTACTACTGTAGTTATTTGTAGTTTTAAATAGTAGGTTTGGGTCGAAAATGGGTCAGAAATCATTGAAGAATAGCGTAGTAGTGGCGAGCGATCGCGGCTGGTTGCGACTGCGCTGGAGGCATAAAGGCAAGCGTTGCAGTGTGGCGGTAGGGTTGCCGGATAACTCTGCTAACCGAGTAGTAGCGATGGGTAAGGCAAGACAGATTGAGTTGGAAATCGCGTTGGGTAATTACGACCCGACGTTGAAACGATACCGCAATGCTAATACCCTCTGCATTACGGTGCGGGAATTGTTCGATCGCTTCATGAATTACAAGCGGCGATCTGTGATGGCTCGGACTTTAGAAAAATACAAATCGGTTTGCGCTCACATGGACGCATTCAAATTAGGTAGCACTTTTGCTACGACTTTAAGCGTTGAAGCTGCACAGGATTTCGCTGATTTCCTCTGCAATCGCGTACTCCTAAAACTGGAAAAGAGTCACTGGGATTGCTTTATGCCTGTTGGCAATGGGCAATCGCGGAACAAATTTTGGAGGGTAATCCGTGGAAAGATGTACGATCACTAAAAGTTCCTGCCAAGGCGATGCCCAAACCATTTACCCGTGAGGAGATTGGCGCGATTATTTTGGGATTCAGGACGGATAAATATTATTCCCACTATGCAGATTACGTTGAGTTCCTGTTTGCAACTGGATGCCGGACGGGAGAGGCGATTGGGCTACGTTGGAAGCACGTAAATGAGGACTGTTCCCAGGTACTTTTCTGCGAGAGTCTGAGTCGAGGTATCCGCAAGGGAACCAAGACAAATAAAAACCGCTCAGTCGATTTAACCCCTAACCTGCAAAAGATGTTATTAGCTCGCAGGCAGGATAATTTCAATCCCGATGCGCTGGTGTTCTCCAGTCCTACTAACAAGGCGATCGACGATCATAATTTCCGTAATCGCGCTTGGGTGAAAGTCTTAACCAGGCTAGAGATTGACTATCGCAAGCCGTATAACACCCGTCATACACTTGTTAGCCACGCGCTCGATCTGGGCATGAGTCCTGCGACGGTGGCAAGCTTGACGGGGCACACTGTCCGAACGTTGTATGAGAATTATGCTGGAAATGTGCGATCGCGAGCTAAGTTACCGGAGGTGTTGGGTTGACTGACAAACAAGTTAGATTCATTGACCAAGACAATCTTGTTGAGGTAGCAGGCTCGGAAGACTACATGCTAGAAATTCATTTTTGGAGTACTGAAATGCTCGGTCATGAAAATCAAGGCTATGTAGACATTCCTGTGCATCACACCTATCAATACTTGAATTGCCGAGCTGTATTGTTTCTCGAACAAAAGATACTCAATGGTAAATGCAAGTACAGTGCGATTGTCTCATGGAAACCTGTTGGGAGCAGTTCACCCAAAGCAAGCGATAAATTGCGACTGGCAAGGTTTATCTCTGAACTGCCGGATGCAGATTTTCTAAATCAAATTAGCCACTTTGATCAGCTAGAACGATGGCTCCAGGTAAAAGACTACACCCTTTATGTTGGCAAATGCTTATTAGCTGGCAGCGATGAACAACCCGACAATCCACTTTTGAGGGATTTAGAGGAAGGGAAAATAGAACCCTTTCATCACGGCAAAATCTGGCTTAGTACCCGCATGTATGAAAACTTATGGAGCGTAGTTAACCTCAAATGGAAACAAATCAAAGCAAGGCTTAAGCGTAGTAAGTGGGGATGCCCATTTACTACAGGCCGCGAACTTATGGAAGAAATTATCAAAACGGAAGTTGATAGTGAGTTTTCTGTTTGCTTGAAAAGCTTTTTTGAAGACAAACCACATGAAATTAGTAAACTTTTCACTTTTAGCCGAAGCAACTTGACGACTGACCTACCCCCAGATCGACAAAAACAGTTCAAGAAATTGGTAGGAAAGTACGCAACTCCTAATCCTTGGCTTGAGAGGCTTATAGAAGTATCGCGAGATATCGCTAAGAGTGACGTTCTTACGTACACCATGTTGGCAGCGCACGACGCTTACCTAGATGGTATCTGCAAAAGCCAACAGGACGCATCTTGCAAGCCAGAACTAAAATCAAAATACAGTCCACCAGAAACTTGGAAAGACGGCAAAAGGTATCTGAGAAGTCGTCACAGCGATCTATGGCGAACTTAACATTTCTTTGCACTGGAGGGTTATAGCGCCCGTCTCTGAAATTTGCCATTGTATCTTCAGTGCCGTTGAGGCGCAAACAAAGCAATCAAGCTAGCTCAATCCACTATTAGAAAACCCGCGCATACAAGCGGAAGGGAGTTTTTTATGCAATTTTGGGTATCGCCAAAGGATTTAGAGCCAGAGACAGGCATCTCCCGATGGACTTGGCGCGACAAAAGGCTACGTGGGGAGCTTAAGGAACGCCTGCACTGGGTGAGGTTTTCCGCAACGAAAATTCTCTACAACTTGCCACTGATCAAAGACGGCCTCTTATTTGGGTTTGACTCGCGTGAGCATCGGATCGCCTGCGAGCGGTTCCTGGCATCATTGGCGAGTAACCAAAAAACACGTAAATAGCAAAAAGCGATCGCCCCGTCCTGGATGCGATCGCTTCAGTAATCTATGAAAAATTAAAAATCTATAGAGTTGACCCTATACGTCATGAATAACAATTTACCATCAAATCGCCCTCAGTTTCAAGCATCAGGCAATCATCGCAAAGCCTCAATCCCTCTCCACGTCGAGCTTTTGACCTATTTACCCTGGTGCAAGTGGTCTAGTCGAGCGGTCGATCGCGCCTTAGCTGCCCACGAGCAACAAAACTTACGCCCGTCGGAGAAGCCCCAAAACATTCGCAGCGTCGGCATTTTTCCACCGTGCCGCCATTGTGGTTGCCAGCGCGGGTATTTGCACCGAGGTAAGTTGCTGTGTTGTAGATGCGATCGCCCCGTGGGAGGTGCGGCATGAGCAACCAAACAGTCAGACTTTCGCTGAATTTCGAGGCGGTAAACAAAGATGTTCCCAACAAAAACTATGCGCTGCTGACAAAAGCAAAGTACTGGAGAACCACAGAAGTCACTCTAGGAGAGCTATGCAGCCATATAGGCGCGGGGCATCCTTTCATGCCAGGGGTAATTGATGCCCATTGCGATCGCAAAAAAGAGCATTGCAACTTTGCTCAAGTGTTAGCCCTCGACATCGATCAAGGTATGAGCACCGAGGAGGCGATCGCCCACG
>JANMRU010000328.1:0-3622 GCA_031388585.1 Pseudanabaena sp. SOY_30_concoct_251
CTTCGTGAGCGGATATAGGCGCGATCCTTGACCGCCTCCTAGGATTATCGACAGTACGTCTTTCATAGGTATTTTTAGCTTCCGATTGCCTTGTCTTGCTTCCTCCTCATCCATTCTCTGCCTATTAGTTACCCTTGGCAAGCTAGAAGAATTTCAGTTAATTAGGACTTACGCAGTCAAATCTACAAAACCAACAGGAGGGTGTTTGAGGGCGTTGCCCTGAATATTGCTACGCAAAGTTCCGTACGGGGGCGTTGCCCCAAACCCCTTTAAATATAGTTCTTCTTTTAGTTCTATATAAGGTAAGTTAATTAGTAGTTGAAGACAACCCTAAAGACTGCATTACTGCCAGTTGCGCCGCAGGAAGTTGGCTATAGGAAAATACCCAGGGGATATTGGGAGGCAGGAGGGGAATGATGCCTTCAAGATTATAGGGACTGCCATAGACGGCGATCGCGGCTAACATATCCTGCTCGATTAGTTTGGCGATCGCCTTACCAATCTGCTCATGCATCGCAGCACTGCCACGGAAAGGATTACCGCGACTGAATATTTGTAAAATCACAAGAGATTTGTGCCCCAGGCAATCTAACTGCATATGGGGCATGGAATTTCGATCCACAATTAAACAGGGGTAGCCTAGTTTGGTGGGGATGGCAACTGCGGCAGACCGAGGCGACAAAATTTCTCCGCAAGTCAACTGGTCGTCAACAATTAAAAGATTGATGCATTCGCGATCGCTATCAATCACTAGGGGTGATGGTTGATGAACGCGCAGGGAATTAATCGTGATTTCACGCTCAACCTCTAGACTGGCCGCATTACCTAAACTAGAGTAGAGGCGATCTAAGGCTGAAGCCTCAGTGGTAGTACTAGATTTATCAGAAGCGCAGGCGCGCATTTTTGCCTGCCAAATTCTCTCCACAGATGCTCTAATGCGTTTGCGACCGATCCGCCCTGACTCAACTGCCTCACAGATTGCAGTAATTGTCGCCACAGGATCGACGGGCATCAGCAATATATCTACTCCCGCAACTACGGCCTGAACTGATACCTGTGCCACTGTGTAGCGATCGGCAATTCCCGCCATTACAAGGGCATCAGTCACGATCAGACCACCAAACCCCATCTCATTTCGGAGTATATCCGAAATGATTTTTGGCGACAGGGTGGCAATATACTGTGCATCCAAAACTGGCGCATAGACGTGAGCTGTCATGATCGCATCCACACCAGAGGCGATCGCAGCAGCAAAGGGCGGGAATTCAACACTGGCAAATCGGTCGCGATCGCAATCAATAATTGGTGTTTGCAGGTGGGAGTCAACAGCCGTATCGCCATGGCCAGGGAAGTGTTTGGCTGTGGTAAGCACGGGATAAGCTTGAGCACCCCGAATAAATGCAGAGGCAAGGTTTGACACCTCCGCACTCGTCTCAGCAAACGATCGCACATTGATTACGGGATTAGCGGGGTTGTTATTCACATCCACCACGGGGGCAAATAGCCAGTTAAGACCGATCGCCTGTGCCTCCTTTGCCGTTACATCACCCATCTTTTCGGCCATCTCAACGGCCACATGGAATGGGTTCATTTGAGAGAGCGCCATTGGTGGGGGGAAGCAAGTGGCACCTGAAAATCTTTGTCCTACGCCCTCTTCGACATCGGCACCGATAAGCAATGGAATATGTGCCCACGACTGGAGTTGTCGCGATCGCAAGTAGATTTCTGGTGCGCTGCCGCCCAGCAAGATCGCACCACCAACGCCATACTCGCTAATCCAGGTTTGTAAAGTTTGGTTGGGAGGTTCCCAGATTGGATATTGAATTTGGTGGTCGTACAAATATCCTGATGCCCTTACCACAATCATTTGAGCGACTTGCTCTTGCAGGGATAGTGCATCTATATCTGGCAGATTAGGCATTCGGGTGTTCCTCAAAACATCTCTTTAGTTAATATAGCGATCGCCAATTAGGTGGTTGACGGGGTGGAGAGGCAACGCCCCAAACCCCTTAAAATTCGGGTTTTATCTTCCACGGTGCGTAAGTCCTAATCAACAAAAACATATGCCGATATGTGGGGCAACCATGGGAGGATTGCCCCTGCGGTTGTCTTTTACTTTAAAAATTTGAACTTACCGTTGCTACCGCCTTGCTCCATAACGATCTGCGCCACATAAAACTCTTTCTGGATAATCTCGCCCTCGGGGGTAAAGGAGATTTCACCAAGCGGAGTGTCATACTTGCCAGCTAGTATTGCCTTATTCAACTCGGTGCGTAGTTCGCCTAAGGGTAACGTACTAACTTTAGTTTTAAGATCTACCGCTTTAAGCGCGTCAACGAAAACCTGAACGCCAGTAAATGCCTGGGCGCTAAATTGGGGCGGTTCCTTTTTGTTCTGTGCTGTGTAGACACTGCGAAAAGCCTTGTTGATTTCGCTAGGCTGTTCGGGACTATAGGCTTGAGCAATTAAGATGCCATCACACAAAGCTTTACATACTGGCAGCAAATTCGATGTATTTAGACCATTTCCACCAATCATTAAACCTTTATAGCCTAATTCCCGCAATTGCTTCACCAGGTTGCCTCCATCTGCGGCTAGACCAGAGATAATAATCAAATCTGGCTTCAGGTTAATAGCATTGGTTGCCTGACTTTGAAAATCAGTATCGGTAGTTTGAAACTTTTGGACTGTGACAAGATCGAGCCCTTGATCCTTGACTGTTTCCTGGAATGTTCCAGTTTCAGACTTACTAAAAGCATCATTCTGGGCATAAAACACTGCCACTTTTTTGATATTGGGATTAATCTTGATTGCAGCTTTGACCGCATTTGGTGCAACTACCGCAACCGGTGCGGATACCCGAGCGATATAGTCGCCGATTTGGGGAATACCTTTGGCTGTATTCGAGGGGCCGAGTACGGGCACCTTAGCGCGATCGGCAATTGGATCGGCACTAAAGGCATGTTGTGATAGGGTGGGGCCAACAATTCCAACCACTTTATCTTGATTGATCAGCGTATTAAAGGCATTGATTGCCCCTTGCTCGTCGCCGGAAGTATCCTGGAAAATTAATTTAATCGGCGTGCCGTTAACTCCGCCTTTTTCATTGAAAAACTGCTCGGCAATTTTGGCTCCAATTACTTGCTCTTGACCAAGAAGAGCGACATTACTGGTTTGGGCAACACCGATGCCGATGGGTATAGGTGTATTTCCTGATGTGGCGATCGGGGCTGTAGTAACCGGGTTGGGCGTATTTGTCTGGTTGCAGGCTACAACCAGTATGCAAGTCATCAAAACTGTAAGCAGATGCTTAAAAATTCTTTTCATAAAATTCACGCAAACAGGTCAATATTTGGATCTGACACCAATTTAAATAGTAGATCTTACTGATGGGGATATGCGCCCACCCATCTGAATCATTTTAAATTGGCACGACAATAGCTAAGGATACAGGGAAATAGCCCCCAAATGCCTGTTTCCAGACTAATTGTGTCGTAAAGTTCAGTTGGCTATGGGTGTATAGCCAGGGATCTTAGTGATATCAATCTCATCGATTTGTTCGGCATCTAGATACTCCTCTGCGTAACGCAAATAAACTTGCCCTGAGATAAATAGATCGAAT
>JANMRU010000361.1:0-2587 GCA_031388585.1 Pseudanabaena sp. SOY_30_concoct_251
CCAAGAAGATCAATTTGAATAAGATACCCAAATGGGTTAAGGTTGCAAGCGTTGCAAATTGTAAAGGAATGCGAATACCTACAATGATATGGGTATGCCACTATGCGTATAATGTATGACTGGATCTCTACAGATTAGAAATTCTTGTATTTTTAAGAATATCAAGACTTGTGGGTGGGTAACAAGCAACATTAAAATTTGACTAAAAACAGCAAAATCTAGTTTTAGTTGGGCAACAAACAATTCCATGAAGTGCAAATGTCCCTCTCCTAAACCATTATGAGGATTCTAATTGCTGAGGATGACGAACATATTTCCGAGTCCTTAAAGGAGGCTCTTTGTCACCAAAAATATGTAGTAGACATCGCCAGCGATGGACAGTTGGCATGGGAATTTGTTGAAGCATTTACCTACGATCTGATTTTGCTAGATGTGATGCTGCCAAAGCTTGATGGCATAGGCTTTTGCCAGAAAATTCGCGCCCATGGCTATCATATGCCGATACTCATGCTTACTGCTAAAGGAACCTTAGATGACAAAATCCTAGGTCTGGATGCTGGGGCGGATGATTATCTGGTTAAACCATTTAAATTAAAAGAATTAGAAGCCCGCATCAGAGCTTTAATGCGGCGGAGTAGTGCCACTTTGCCGCCCATATTAAAATGGGGTAATTTGCAACTGAACCCCAATACCTGTGAAGTAATCTATGACAATAAGCCAATTAACCTCACACCCAAAGAATACAGCTTACTAGCGCTATTTCTCCGCAACAGCAACCGCATGTTCAGCCGCAGTGCAATTATCGAACAGTTATGGTCTTTTGAGGAGCCGCCACGGGAGGAAACGGTAAAAATGCATATTAAGAGCCTACGACATAAGCTCAGACTGGCGGGGGCTCCCGAGGACTTAATCGAGACAGTCTATGGTTTAGGTTACCGCCTCAAACAAAATCCGTTATGACAAATAACTTTATTCCACCAGAACGCTTCTTCCCCTATTTGACCTGGAATGATGTTGCTGATATGCCCGATAAGGCGAATGTAGTTTTGATTCAGCCGTTGGGGGCGATCGAGCAGCATGGCGCACATTTACCCTTAGTGGTTGATGCAGCTATCAGTGAAGGAGTTTTAGGTAAGGCTTTGCAGAGACTCGATCGTAGTATACCTGCCTATAGTTTGCCTTTGCTGTACTATGGCAAATCGAACGAACACTACTCTTTCCCAGGCACGATCGCCCTCAGCGCCCAAACCTTAATCGCAATTCTAGAGGATCTAGCAGAAAGTTTATATAGATCAGGGTTTCGCAAATTAGCATTGATGAATTCTCATGGTGGACAGCCTCAGGTACTGGAAATTGTGGCCAGGGACATTCACCAAAAGTATCCAGACTTTATGATTTTCCCATTATTTACGTGGCGCGTGCCTCATATCACCAAGAATCTAGTGACCGCCAAAGAATGGGAATTTGGTATCCATGCTGGTGATGCTGAGACTAGCTTAATGCTGGCACTCTTGGGCGATCGTGTGCGGATGGATAAGGCGATCACCGAATATCCACAAGGCTTGCCAGCAAACAGTTTACTGAGTATGGAAGGAGCTAATCCCTTTGCTTGGGTAACGAGGGATTTAACTCGCAGTGGGGTGTTGGGCGATCCAACTACAGCCACAAAAGAGAAAGGGGAACTCATCCTAGAATCCTTGGCAGATGGATGGGCGCAGTTAATTGCAGATATCTATACTTTCCAACAACCCCAAGCTTGGCAGGATAAAAGTGAGTAGGCGATCGCAAGATTGAGAAAACTACAGGGTGTTGACGGCAGCTTTCGATGCGGAGATTAAGGTAGAGTTAGAGAAGGTTGAATTTGAGTTGAGCAAGGATGTTTTACGATGACTTTACAGGAAATAATCAAATCTCTTGACGATCTATCTGAACAGGATCGGGTTTCTCTGTTTAATATGCTGCGACTGAAGTTGTCTCAGACAAGCGAAGAGGAGAAGAACACGTTCAAGGTTCAAGTTATTTTTTCATGAGTTCATTTCCGTATAATACGTTGTTATACGTAATCGATACTTCGGACAAAATTAAGGAATTAAAGAGCCATAGGAACAGAGTTTTTGGTAGTTAGGATGATTTTTAATCAAAGTAGGATTCAAGTCTAAGTTGGAAATAAATAGATCTAGGAGATGGTGATTGAGAGCAAGGCGTTTATAGCTAGCCATAGAGAAAACAAAAGGTTGCTCGCCTAGATGGTGCTGTTGAGCCTCGAACTTAGCAAGATTGAGAGCGGTGAGACTAGCATTAAAATGAAAGTCTACCTTGGACTCGCTCCGAGCCTGACAATCGGTGAGACCAGTGAACTGTTTAGCATCTCTGAAAATAAACTCGATTTGAAATCTAGCCTTATAGAAGTAGAAGATGTCGAAGGCGCAGAGGTCGAGGTCAGTGGAAAAGAGGACGACATGCCTAACTTGATCTGGTTTATGCGTATCCGATAAATATGCCATGCGAACCTGTCGTTTGAGCGACACATGCCAAACCAGGGCAGTATAAAGCTTGAGATTTGGCTCCAGGTCTTGCACCCAACTTA
>JANMRU010000363.1:0-1716 GCA_031388585.1 Pseudanabaena sp. SOY_30_concoct_251
CCTGAAGATTTAAGCACCTGAGCAAGAATAAGTCGGACAAGAAGAAAGCCCGCTATGGCATACCAAGCAAATTTTATTTCATCCATGCTTGAATAGTTGATGGGCGAACCAACAGTGCTAATTATGGGATAAATAGAGAAACTAAACATAATTTGTTATTGTCACGATTGTAGAAGAGATGATAACGCTGGTATAACTACGCATTATTGGCAAGAGTTCTGGTTGAACTCCGCCTTCTCTCATCTGCTAAATCCCCCCTGAACTCTTACCAAAAGTTTCCTCTGCTAAAACAAAAAGTAGCGTTGCGCCATTGGCAGAACCGTGGCAGGTTCACAGATTAATAGTTCTCCATCGGCTCGCACCTCATAGGTTTCAGGATCGACTTCCATTTGCGGGAGCGCTGTATTTAATTTCATATCTAACTTGCTTAGTTTTCTCGTCCCTGTCACTGCCACAGTAGACTTAGCTAACTTTAGATGGCTCAGCATATCCTTCTCTAAGGAGGCTTGTGAGACAAATGTGAGAGAGGTGGCGGTACGCGCTCCCCCAAAACTGCCGAACATCGGACGCATATGTACAGGTTGTGGTGTGGGAATGCTAGCATTGGCATCGCCCATCTGCGCCCAGGCGATCGCACCTCCCTTAATTATCATTTCTGGCTTTACACCAAAGAAAGCAGGTCGCCACAGACATAAATCTGCCAGTTTGCCAGCTTCAATCGAACCAACATGTTGGGAAATCCCATGCGCGATCGCGGGGTTAATCGTGTATTTGGCAATGTAGCGTTTAGCTCTAAAGTTATCGTTTTGTGATGATGCTTCTACTGTTCCCGTCGCACCAGATGCCAGAAATCCGCGCTGTACCTTCATCTTGTGCGCAGTCTGCCAGGTGCGAATAATCACCTCACCTACCCGTCCCATCGCCTGCGAATCAGAAGAAATCATACTGAATGCACCGAAATCGTGCAGGATATCTTCTGCCGCGATCGTTTCGCGACGGATACGCGATTCGGCAAAGGCAACATCTTCGGCGATCGCTGGATCGAGGTGATGACAAACCATCAGCATATCGAGATGCTCATCCAAAGTGTTTAGCGTATAGGGACGAGTGGGATTAGTGGAAGATGGTAGTACGTTGGCCTCGCCACACAGTTTGATAATATCAGGAGCGTGACCGCCGCCAGCGCCTTCAGTATGGTAGGTGTGGATAGTCCTTCCCTTGAATGCTGCGATCGTCGTCTCCACAAATCCTGCTTCATTCAGCGTATCTGTATGGATAGCGACCTGAACATCGTACTCATCTGCAACGCTTAGACAAGTGTCAATGGCGGCGGGTGTCGTACCCCAATCTTCGTGGAGTTTCAGCCCCATTGCACCTGCTTCCACTTGCTCGATCAAACCTTCTGGTTTGCTGCTATTACCTTTCCCCAAGAATCCCAAATTCATGGGGAAGGCATCAGCGGCTTGCAACATGCGATAGAGATTCCAAGGGCCGGGCGTGCAGGTCGTGGCATTAGTACCCGTTGCTGGCCCCGTACCGCCACCAATCATTGTGGTTATGCCAGAAGCGATCGCCACCTCTATTTGCTGCGGACAGATAAAGTGAATGTGGCTGTCAATACCGCCTGCGGTAAGAATTTTGCCTTCTCCTGCAATTACTTCTGTGCCAGGACCAATGATGATATCCACTCGATCTTGGATATAGGGATTTCCGGCT
>JANMRU010000397.1:0-1357 GCA_031388585.1 Pseudanabaena sp. SOY_30_concoct_251
TTATGATTTCGTAGAGTAGTAAAAATGGTTGATTTTAAGAAGAAGCTGGGTTTGAAATCAATCGAGAAAAAGATAAATCCAGTTGAAATTTACGATGAGCTAGATAGAAGAAGTGAGACGGGTCCTCTGCGTCCAGTACAAAGAGAAGTGCTAACAAACTGGTGGTTACATCGTAAGGATGGTAAGGATTTAGTCTTAAAGTTGCATACTGGGCAAGGTAAAACCTTGATCGGGTTACTGATCCTTCAATCCAAACTGAATCAGAAGAAGGGTCCCTGCTTATACGTATGCCCTAACATATACTTGGTGAAACAAACTTGCCAAGAAGCAGAAAAATTTGGCATTGGATATGTAACTTTTGATGGCAGCAATTCTCTACCCGATCAATTTCTAAACTCAGAGAAAATATTAATCACTCACGTTCAGAAAGTTTTTAATGGAAAATCAGTTTTTGGGATCGGCGGAAAATTTACGAAAGTAAACACAATTATTTTGGACGATTCACACGCTTGTATAGATTTCATAAATGAATCTTTCAAAATAAGGGTTGGTAATTCTCATATTCTCTACCAACGGTTGCTCCAATTGTTTGAAGATGATCTAAGAGAGCAAGGCGAAGGTAGCTTTTTTGAGATAAAAAGTGGCGAAAACACAACTTTCCTACCAGTGCCCTACTGGAATTGGCAAGATAAAAAGTCGGAAGTTGTACAAATTCTTCTTGAACATGCAGATGATACAAAAGTGATGTTCACTTGGGATTTAATCAAAGACAGCATCGATAATTGCCAATGCTTCTTTAGTGGAAAAGAATTAGAAATCTCAACGTATTTTAGCCCAGTGAATCAGTTTGCTACTTTTAGCAAGGCTGAACATAGGATTTTAATGTCAGCAACTACACAAAATGATTCTTTCTTTCTAAAGGGTCTTGGATTAAATATTCAATCTATAACTAATCCGCTTACTCCAGAGCAAGAAAAGTGGTCGGGTGAAAAAATGATCTTGATTCCTTCACTCATCCATGAGGAGTTAAATAGAGATTCCATTATTGTCAGATTTTCCAAGCCAAACTCCAGCCGAAAAGCAGGTTTAGTAGCAATTACCTCTAGCTTCAATAAAGCAAAGGTATATCAGAATCAAGGTTCTGTAGTTGCTAAAAGTGAAAATATCTTTGAAGAAGTTAGCAAGCTTAAGGCAGGCGAATATAGTAATACATTAGTGGTTGTCAATCGCTACGATGGAATAGATCTTCCAGATGATTCTTGTAGACTCCTCATCATTGACTCTATGCCATATTCAGAGTCATTGACTGAGAGGTATGAAGAAGAATGTCGATCGAACAGCGACTTAACAAATATTA
>JANMRU010000405.1:0-9473 GCA_031388585.1 Pseudanabaena sp. SOY_30_concoct_251
TAGATCGTTAAAACCCATGCGGGGGCTGCACCCCTGCGACCAGCTTTTTGTGGTGGACTCGATCGAAAACTGCTGTAGGTTAGAACGGGAAGGATCTAGGTGTTGGCTATACCTCTGTGAGATTGAATCAACCAGGGAAGACCGGTGAGTCCTCCCTGGCGTTTAGAAATTGGGCATGGATCGGAAACTATGCCAAGTCGAAAACAAGAACTTCGGCGCGATCTACACCTGCCAGGGTCAATTCGCCTGCTTGACTTATTGCTGCACCATCTCCTTCTTTAATAGTCTGTCCGTTTAACAGTGCTTCACCTCGCGCTACCTGTATCCAGGCATGACGACCTGGCTCAACTGCATGATTAACCTGAGCGCCATTACTCAAAACTGTGGCATAGAGGCTAATATCCTGATTGACGGTGACCGAGCCATCACGACCATCGGATGACGCAACTAGAAGTAAGCGATCGCGCTTGTCCTCTGGAGAATAGTGCTTTTGTTCGTAGCCAGGTTTTAGATTTTCCTGACTGGGCAAGAGCCAGATTTGTAGAAAGTGGGCGCGCTCTGTTTTGGAATGATTAAATTCACTATGGGTGATACCTGTACCTGCGGTGAGCCGTTGTACTTCACCTGACTGAATCACTGAACCATTGCCCATACTATCTTTGTGCTCTAGCGCCCCCTCTAATACGTAGGAAATTATTTCCATATCTTTGTGAGGGTGCGTGCCAAATCCCATCCCACCTTGAACGCGATCCTGATTGATTACTCTCAAGCTCCGAAATCCCATGTGGGCGGGGTCGTAATAACTGGCAAAGGAAAAAGTATGGTAGCTATCTAACCAACCGTGATTAGCGTGTCCTCTTTCTTCAGCTTTGCGTAATGTCAGCATTTTGGGCTCCTTTTAGTTTTCAGCTCGTTGCTTGGATAGAATGCTTAGTCCAAGTTTTGTTACTTTTCACTCTTGCGATCGCTTTCAGGGTGAACTACAGCAAATTGAAACCAAACCCACCACAGATAAATCATTAAAACTCATGCGGGGGCTGCGCCCCTGCGACCAGCTTTTTTGTGGTGGGCTCGATCAAAAACTTCTGTAATTTCACTGTATAAACTTTAATAGATATACGATACTAATGTAAAGTAAGCACTTTTTAGTAAGATACTACCCAAAAAGATACTATGGAATTAGGCATTGAAGACAAGACGAGCGATCACACCAGTCAGATTGGTCGCGAAAGTATAGGGCGCAGTACCTGCCCAGTTGAGTATGCGCTCAAAGCGATTGGAGGACGCTGGAAAGTATTAATTTTGCGAGAACTTTTTCGTGACACCCGACGATTTGGTGAATTGCACCGCGCTCTGCATGGCATTACGCAAAAAATGCTGACGCAACAACTGCGCGAACTGGAACACGATGGCATCATTAATCGCTATGTGTACTCCCAGGTTCCTCCAAAGGTGGAATACTCACTCACACCTTTGGGGCAAACCTTAAAACCAATCCTGGATTCTATGCACGCATGGGGCGAGCAATATTTACAGCAGATTGCCACCTCTAGCGTTTCTGCTTGAGGCGAAATAGCAAAAACTGATTAATTTGCATCTGTTGAAAATTGTCATCGCTAACCAAAATTAGGCTCTGGCTGCCGTCGGCCAGCACTGGACCAAGTGTCATGCCTTCGAGATTATCCAATCGTATGCCCAGTGCATCTAGATCGAGCAAAAGCTGTTTGCGAATGGGTCGTATATTCTCAAGATTACCTTTGAGGCTTAGCGTGCCTGAAACATCGTTTGCGCTACCTGTAGCAATTTGAAATATCTTCACTCCAAATTTGAGGTTGCTAAAAGAGCGCTCTAAGCTGAGGAAATGCCCACCGCGATCGATCGCTAAAAGTTCGGTGAGGCCATTAATGCCATTAGTTGGATTTGGTTCGAGCGGATAGAGGTACTCAGACACTACCTGCGTAGGACCGGCATCAACTAGATAATGCAACATTCGAACTTTCGCGCCGCTACTTTGCGCCTTTGTAGCATCAATATCCTTATCCTGTGCCAAGGCTGACTCAGTTGCGGCAAAGACGCGAAACGGATCGCCTGGAATATCTTTGACTAAGGTGAGAGCCTCAAATCCCAGGTTATCTTCGATCCCTTTGGGAGTCTCCCCCTTAGCCGCAAGTAAGTAGCGCGTTGGGATGGGGAGGCTTTGCCGCCACTTGCCCGTTCCCAGATCGAACTCGTTAATAAATGCGGGAATCCCAGAACTAGTAACCCCTTCACTAGAAATATAAGTCGATCCAGAGGCGATCGCCATCCCCTCTGGATCGATCTCCCCTTTTGGATAAAACTCACCCTGAGGATTTCTCAAGAAAGTGACGCTCTCAACCTCTACGCGATCGAGCTTTGGTTTGTCAGATTTACCCTTATTGATATCGAGTTTGAGCGTGTAAAATCTTGCAGGTGCTTTGTCGCTGCGATCGTCTGAAAGCACATAAAAGCGATCTCGATCGCGGTCATAGGCGATCGCGGATAGACCTCCTACAGGTGTATTCGCAAATTCCTGTTTGGGTAGTTGATATTCATGCAAAAATTCCAACTCTAGCCTCAGAAAGCCGCGTTCTGAGGCTGCAGCCTGGCATGGATAAGCTGAATTCAAAAAAGTCAATAAAGTCAACAGAGATGTAGCTAAGATCGATCCTAACCGCGCAATATAACGACAAGCGTACGATTTCCAACTATCTATCTGCTTCATCTGTTTTCTAAAGGCTTACAGATCCAAGCTTAGCTTAAAGTTTGCGCAACTCAACTCCTTCGTTACTCTGGCAGAACGCCATCATCAACCATTTCGCTTCTTGTATAGGTGAGCGGGAAATCAAATAGTGGCGATCGCAGCTCAATATAAGCAACTTCGGGCAGAGATACCAACGTATTAGCGGCTAGGGTTCGAGGATTATCAACCAAAGAGCCAAATACCTTTCTTGAATTAGCTCTGATTACTAATACATCGCCTTGATAGCCATCGATTAGAGATAAATCGGCATCTCCTGGCTCCAAGCTTAAGTCTTTATAGATTTGTCCGAGAGTTTCCCACTGTTTCATCCATTCAGCTCGGTTACGACTTGCGTACTCCAGAGCTTTCCCCACAATCAAATATACATTGCGCCAGGTAATGTCATCTCTCTTCAAAATCCGTCTGAGTTCTATCAGTGCCTGTTCGTGCTCTAAAGCAAACTTAGTAAGTGGTAGAGGTCCTACCAGTCGCTTAGGAGCTTTACTTAAGGTTAGGATTGCCTGTACAACAACAGATTCTACTTCATTCGCAAGCTCCTCCTGCGCCCTCTGGCGCTGTTGGATCAGCCCTTGCTCGGAGGTAGCATATAGAGGCGGCAAGCGATTAAGCGCATAGGCCACGACATTTTCTAGCCGCTCTTTCTTTGCTAAAACCGATGCCAACCGTTCCATCTGTGTCCGCGCAATTGGTACGATCACCTTTTCCAGAGCATTCACAAAGAAGCATGACGCAGCCAGCATGTAGGACTCAAACTCTTTATCTGGAAGGGTTTTTGCCTCCATGTAATGATTGGAAAACTTATTGTCGGGTTTGCCCGATCCGCTTGCTCGCTTGAGGTCATATTTTGGGCTACCAAGGTCGCGATCGCCTACTTGATGATTTTGAATTTTAGATCTTTTCAAATAGCTCATGATTTCGGTGACCCGACGCTGATTTGGATCGACCGAATTACTCAGTGGCGCGATTCCTTGAATGCCATTTGCTAAAGAATGTTCCAGAGCAGCAGGTACTTCTTTCCACGTTAGCTCTGGTTTGTTTAAAAGCTTGCTTAGCTTGCTAAGAGAAAGAGCTGTGCTTTCCAACTCAATCTGCGGCATAGGCTTAGGCTTCCTTAAGGGATCTTTTCTAGCAGCAATCATCCCCTGTTGCACCGCATTGACAATTTGCGGCCTGAGATCGGTATTTGCCCGTTTACGTTGCTGTAGCCAGCCGCGATCGGTACTGGCATAGAGGGGCGGCAGACGATTGAGTGCGTAAGCAGCTACTTCATCCTGAACAAATTGCGATCGCACTTTACTCCCAAGACGCTGGATCTGAGTTCTAGCTTCTTCTACGACCAGGTCTTCTAGAATATTTCTCAGGCTAATTATCTTGTCGGGGGGAGTAGTAGTCACAGCTTTTGCCAAAAAGTAGGAGTAAAAATTATGAGAGCGAAGAGGTCACGGGTCATCTGTTTCCCTAGATCGAACAATACCCATTTATTGAAGGGATGTATCCAGTATTTTGGCCGAAGTAAACAAATAGCGATCGTTAAGAAAAATATCTTGACGATGTGTAGCATTTTTGTAGTGTGCGTATTACGTCGAATATTGTGGCGGGTAGCTCAGCGGTAGAACATCAAATACTCTGTACGTAACTAATCTGCAAGAGGCGAACGTTTACATGTCTAGCTGAGAAGTTTCTTTTGACGGACGTTAGGATTCTAAGCTATATATTACCCCAATCAGTCAAAACTTCCGAGCGAACCCTAAATATAAACTGCCGTTAGAAGTATACCAATTCAACAACTGTCACACCCGTGTTAATCCTCTAGTTGATAATTAAATATGATTGAATGGCAAATCTTAAGTAGGTAATTGGAGCAAATATATGAACCAACTAGATTTCAAAAAAGATACTTCCGCCTGGATTGCTCAAACCTGGTTATCTTTCATTATCGCGATCGCCGCGACAGGAACTGGGATTTACTATTTGCCCGTAGATGCCTGGGTTAAGGGTTATATGAGTATGAGTTTTTCATTCACTGTCGGCTCTACTTTTACACTGGCAAAGACCATAAGAGATAACCATGAGGCTGTCAAGATCACCTCTAGAATTGATGAAGCAAGAGTTGAAAAGATTCTGGCTGAGCATCATCCTTTGAAATAATTAACTTTAGGATCAAAATAGGCTATATGAGAGAGAGAAATAGATACCATTCTCTTGCCATGAGTTACGATTTCCTCTCACAGGCACTAGAGGGATGCCGTAATCTAATCGTGCTGTCATGCGATCGCCCATCTGCCAACGCAAGCCCAATCCTGTGCCTACGATCCAATTATTAATAGGGTTAGGGGAGTTACCTTGGTTCCAAACTGTTCCAACATCAAGGAACGGTGCGATCTGCAATAAGCCTTGAATTTCTGGAACCCGCAAAACAGGAAACCTAGCCTCCACCGAGGCACTCAGCCCGTTATCACCAACCAAAGCGTCCTGCCTATAGCCACGGCCATTCAGATACCCTCCTAAGCCAAACTGCTCAGCAGCTGGCAAAGGTCGATCTGCAAACTGCAAACTGCTACTTAAAAGCAGCAAAGTGTCTTCTGCTAGCGATCGCACGTATTGAAGTTGTCCGCGCCAGGCGACAAAACGACTGTCAGGCGAGTTGGCATTAACGGTAGAATCTAGCACGCCTCCTAAGCCAAGGCTAAGCTGCGATCGCAATGCAAATACATCCTGGCTACTGCGCTGGGTATAGTCCTGAAAAAAGCGTAATGCTGAGATTTTGGTTCTACCCGTATCATCTGCTCCTGCTGAGAGTGGGATTGGCAACTTGAGCAGGGTTGTGAAACTCTCGCTGTGGGAAGCGGTCACACCAAGCGCGAATTCTTGTGCGGGAGTTTGGATGAGAGGTTGACGGAAAGTCAGATCGTAAATGGTCGAATTGGAGTAGATATCAAGACTCTTGAATTCTGGATCGATAATATTGCTGTTTGTGTTATAGAAACCCAGACTTAGAGTACCGTTGTAGGGATTAACAGGGAGCGTGTAATTGAGATTGTAGAGATTGCGTCCATCTGTATTACCATAGGTGGCAGAAATTCTATCTCCTAAGCCGAGGAGGTTGCGATCGCTCGCCTCAACTTGGCGCAGCAACTGACCGACATTAGGAGGCGCGGAATTATCAAGGCTTAAGCGAACGTTAAAAGACTTGGCTTCAACAATCTTTACGGCTAGCACATTTGTACCCAGTTGCGTACCAGTCTTAAGTTCAGCGGAAACGGAAGTGAATAGAGGATCGAGTTGTAGTAATTGCAAAGCATCGATCAGGCGATCGCGGTTTAAAGGTGCGCCTGTGGCAATTCCCAGCCGCGAGCGGATATAACCAGGATCGAGACGATTTGTGCCTGTAATCTGAATATCTTCGAGCTTGCCTTCAACAACTTGAATTGTGACTGTGCCAGTGTTTGTTTCCTGTGGAGGGATAAAGGCACCTGATGTGATGTAGCCATTGCGAGTATATAGTTCGGCGATCACAGCCCTGGCTTGAAGTAGTTCGGCAAAGGTAAGTGGGCGATTGGTAAAAGGTTTAACGGCGGCAGCAAGTTCCTCAGGTGAGAATACCGTGCTACCCACAATTTGAAACTCTCGCACGACGAAAGTGTCGTTGGTATTGGGTATTTCTGGAGCAGGTGTAATTTGGGGATTACTTGGCTTTAATAGTTCGTCAGCTGGTGGAAGCACCTGTGGGGGAACTTCGGGAAGTTTAGGGACGTTAGTGGGTGGAATAACATCAGATGGTCGAATCGATTGCGCCAAAACGTAATTGTCGAAACAACAACCTAAAGCGATCGCACTACACAGAAAAACAGGTGTCCAAGCCAAACGCATTTATACATTCCTCACACGAGTGGAGTGCTGATTTACATAAACATGACTTACATAACCGATCCTGCAACCCCGATACCTTTACAGGAAGGTAGGCCTCCAAAAGGGAATCTTGGATAGATCGGACTTCCTAGCAAATTGGTACATAAGTCCTACTAAATATAGGATTAAAATCCTCTTACAGCAATAATTACGCCTAATATTGCCCTCTAAACGTTAGCCAGATATACCCTTTAAATTGCTCGCTCATAAGTAGGAAGCCATTCCCCCAACATACCCAAAGAAAGAATATTTAGCTTCAAAACCATACCCAGCGCAGAATTTTCTGTAAAGATTGTAACTAAAAAAGATTTTGTGGGTAAATTAACTTTAGATACAAGATGAAAGGACGGTTCAAGGGGATTTTCAATGCAATTTAACTTTAGTTATGCACCTGGGCTTTCGTTAGATCAAATTAAAGGCTTTGAGTTAGCTGGCAAGATTTGGTCTACCTATTTGAAAGATAATGTCACGCTCAACATAGCCGTCGATCTACAAAAAGATTTTCCTGGTAATGCGATCGCTGGCTCAGCACCACGTCTTAATACCAAAGGAATTAGCCCTTTCCGAAATGGTATAGAAGAAGATGCCACTTCCGCAAATGACCAGTTAATTGCCAAGTCAAATAACATCATGACCGGTGGCAGCTTCTCAGGAAGGTTTGACCTTTATGATGCATCTGGGAAAAATCTAGGTGTTACGCAAACCTCTCCACAGCTTAATGTGAACAGCGCCAATGCCAAAGCAATAGGACTTGCCCTCCCTGGTGACTCTAACATTCTCGACGGCTATGTCGTCATGCGCGATCTGACAGGTGTTGGCGTCAGTTGGAACTATGATTTCGCTCGCACCCGATCTGCACCTAGCGGGACGCTAGACTTTTTGAGCGTTGCGATCCACGAAATCGGCCACATTCTGGGTTTTCAAAGCAGCGTCGATCGCCCTGGTTGGCTTGACCCAAAAACGAAAGGCAATAAGTCGGCAGAGGACGAATACACAAAGAGCCTCAAAGGTCGCGCTAATGCCGCAACCCCTCTCGATCTATTTCGCTACTCCGACAAAAGCATCCTTAATGCAGACAAAAAAGGTGTTAAACCCGTAGATCTTGCTATTGGTGGCAATCCCTATCTCTCAGTTAAGAATGGTGATTCCCCCATCGCTTATTTTGACACTGGATCGGATATCTCTTTGGGCGGTAGCGGTCTTCAAGCCAGTCACTGGAAGTCAGGCGGGATTATGAATGCCGTCATCAATCAGGCTAGTCGTCCTACGATCTCAGCGGCTGATTTAAATGCCTTAGACGCGATCGGTTACGATCTCGCAACGCAAGGTGCAAGCACACCTATTAATTATGCGCAGCTACTACAGCAAGTCACAACTAAACCGACAGGGGATATCACTGATGCCGTGAATACGATGCTCGATAATAGCAGCGTTTACAAGAAGAAGGACTTGACGTTTTGGACTAGTGGCGCTCGCGGTGGCAGATGGTGGCAAGATTTCAAGCAAACCTTCTTAGAAGAAGGAGTTTTTGAGACGCTAGGCAATGATCACCTTGAACACGATCATGAGCATGATGGTTTATCAGGGGAAATCGTTGACCTTCTGACAGGCTTTTCAGGGAATGAGCAGATCTTGAACGCAGAATCTCTTGATAGCTTCTTGGCTCAAGACTTTGGCGGTAACTCACTGGACGAACTTGTACTTGGTCAAGTGCCCTCAGAATTAGATCTTGGCAGCTTTGATTTTGCTGGTATGTCACAGACAATGTTTGGTAAAGGCGCGATCGCATCGTGGTTACAACAAAACTTCAACAGCCTCAATGATTTGAGTTTGTTAGAAAATTCGACAAACGGTGGCAATCCAATTTATGATTTGGGGGTGAACGTCTAATCTAGACTTTGTGAGCAAGTGAGGATGACATGAAAAATTTGCGGTGGAATTGGCTGAGAATTGCGATCGCCGCAATAGGTTTTGCTAGCCCAGTTATTGTTCCTAAGCTTGCCTTGGCTCAAATTACACCAGACTCCACACTACCAAATTCCTCTTTGGTAAATAAAGTCGGTAATACGTTCGAAATTACGGGTGGGACAACAGCTAACACAAACTTATTCCATAGCTTCCGTGAGTTCTCCTTACCAACCAATGGTGAAGCGTTTTTTAACAATTCCAATTCGATCCTGAATATCTTAACTCGTGTAACGGGGAGTTCTATCTCCAATATCGACGGGTTAATTAAATCTAATGGCTCCGCTAACTTGTTTCTAATCAACCCAAATGGCATTATTTTTGGGCAAAATGCCAGATTAGAAATAGGCGGATCGTTTTTGGCTACGACTGCGAATAGCGTTCGGTTTCTAGATGGAGGCGAATTTAGTGCCACCAATGCCAGCGCGCAAAGTACCTCGCCTCTATTACTGATGAGCGCTCCAGTTGGCCTGCAATTTGGGGCGAATAACGGCGCGATCGCCGTGCAAGGGAATGGCAGGGGCAATGGTTTGAGCTTTGACCCTGATACTTTTGCGATCGTGCGGCCTGAGAATCTATCTGGCTTAAAGGTTCCAAGCGATCGCACTTTGGCGCTGGTCGGTGGCGATGTCACGCTGCAAGGGGCAAACTTAACAGCGGAGAGTGGACGGATCGAACTCGGCAGCGTTACGGGTAATGGGGTGGTGGCGATCGCGGAAACAAATGGTGGCTGGATATTTAATTACGACAATATTGGCAACTTTGGCAATATTCGCTTAGAGCAAGCGGCACTTGTGGATACAAGCGGCATTAATAG
>JANMRU010000409.1:0-5397 GCA_031388585.1 Pseudanabaena sp. SOY_30_concoct_251
GAAAAAATATGAAGTATTTTGAGAGCATCAACTATATGGCTACTGCCAGATATGACTTAGCTCAACTCGATGAGCACCTTGTAAGTCCTTAAAAGAACTGCCAACAGCAATAACTTGGGTGTTTTCCATACCCTGATGACCTAATAGTTCTACAAAAGGCTCAATGATAAAATTCTCCTTATCAGCAACAGAAGATCCGTCTTCAAAGGTTGGAGGAAACTCCAAAATCGTCAATCCTGGATAGTGGAATTGTTCTTTATTAGAGAGAGCAAGCAGGGCATAGTTATATGCAACATAAAAATATAAACTTAATGTCGCCCCAATACTTGCCAGTTTATTTTCACCAACAGTGAATGTAAAACTACGCTCCTTTAATCGGAGTCCTACTTGCCCATGTGTCCAAGATTTCGGATTCTTGGCACGGATTGCATTAAGGTATGTGTTTATATTAGCTGCCATTACATCATCAACCTGCTCAAAATTTATATTGTTGCTTAATGCTTTTACTTCAATTTCTAATCTATTGAGTTCGTGCTCCAGACTGTCGATTTGCTCAGAAAGATTCTCTTGCAAATCTAATAAACCTTTTATTCTTTCAAGTTGTCTCTTCCGCTCTTGCAAACCACCTAATTCCATATCAATCAGAGAAATTTCTGGAGGCATGATTGCAGAAGCCATAGACTGAATGGGTCGTATCTGGCTCTCAATCAGTAGGAATTCTTCACTGATAGAACGCTGCTCTTGAAATTTTTCATCTAGAAAATTAGAGGTATTATGAATCAACTCCTCTGCTTCTTTTTTCTCCTCTCGAAGTTGTCTAATCTCAAATTCAAGTCTTTGCTCGCTAGTAATTACGTCAGGCGAGGAAGTATCATTAGTTTGTCCACATAAATAGCAATGACCCTGAGACCTATTACCAGATTTAACAGGTTTTTCGCATACTGGGCAATGAGTCACTCTAAGTTCTCGAAAAACCTCTCCAGCCATTTTCGCTCGCTCAACTCTTGAAACTTCATCCTCAATTTTAGAAAAGTATTCCCTTAATTCTCTCAACCGAGCTTGTGTCATCCTTATTTCTTCGGCAGCCTCATTTTCGCGAACCAATATTTCTGACCTTATTCTGGCAAGTCGCTCGAACTCTCTACCACCCATCTGAGACTCACCTATAACTTCATCTCGCAAAGAATTTAATAGTTCTTCACGCTGATTAGCAAGTTCTTCAGATTCAGTATCAATTCGTCTCAAGACAGCATTTATAGAATCAGAAGTTAATGCTACCCCTAGCTCTTGCTCATTCATAATCTCTTTGGAAATTTGATTGAGAGTCTTCATAAACTGTTCTTTTTCCACCTGCTTCCTGTAAAATTCTTTTTGCATACTAACAAGCTGTTCATAGGTATTTGAAAAGAGATATTCTGCAATTCCAAGAAAAAGCATCAAGCAAGCATGTTGTTCAATCTCAGGCTGTTTACTTATAATTTCGCTCCAAGATTTTTGGTTACGGTAGATATGACGCAATAGGCTTCGCCAGCTAAGCTCTGGCCATGTTCGTGGCGACAAGGGATTGCCCTGAGGATAATGAAGTAGTGGGATATTTAATTTAGACATCAAATGAGATGAGAATTCTTTAGCAGAAATAGGCTCTCCATTAATGAATACTTTCCCTTTCATGCCAGGTTCTTTCCATCGACGCTCTAGACTGATTTCTTCACCATTAATTAAGAAAATTCCACTTATCGAGTCGTACTTTTGGACAAGATCATTATGAAAGGCATTAGCTGGATTGCCATCACTATCCCCCATTAGGTAGTTCAACATCAGAAGCCATTGTGTTTTACCCGTATTGTGATTGCCAACTAAAACATTGACACCTTGCTCGAAAGTTAGTTCGTCAAAGGAGCCAGTTTTAGGAAAACGACTCAAGTTTTTAATTATCAACGTTTTAGTAATCATTATTCAATAACCTCTCCAAGCGATCTTTTAGCTATTTCTTGATCGAATACTTTGTAGATCAAGGTTTTTAATGCCGATCCTGACTTTGCCCCAAAAGCTTTTTTTACTCGGCTCATTTGTTCACAAAGTTTTGAATATTCTGGAATAGCTTTAAATTTATTAGCAGTTTCTTTCCCAAGATCTGTAAGGTTGAATTTGTAGCTATTGCCTTCTTGAACAATCTCGATAAGTCCTCTACTTCTTAGGTATGCTAATACGTCATAGTATCGATGATCCCAAGGACCATAGTGATGTCTTACCATTCTAGATTCTGTGGAATGTATAACTGACTGCATTTGTTCTCCTAAAATAGCTGTGGCTTTTGTAAAGAAATGGGGATATCTAACAAAAAAATCGAGCTTGGCTAGTTTTGTTAATCCATCTATTCGACTCTTTATCCCGCAAAGAGAGATTAGTAAGATAATTCTTGCTGCGTGAAATTCTGTAATGTCATCTGCAAGTAGAGATGCACCTACTGGTAGCTTAGCTAGTTCACGAAGAGTCTTCATCATGTTGCCCTCGTAAAGCGATAAACACAACGATCGGCAAGGTTATACATGTAGCCTTGCAATAAGGAAAGTGAAGGCTTACCTTGAAATTCCAAATGAGCTCGACTTAGTGTCTCTAGGCAACGGCTGTGAAATTCAACTCCTGAGTCTTCTAACTGTCCTGCATCAAGCTGGGAGAGCAATTGATTCAAATTGGCTTGAATCTCCATTTCCAACTTTTCTCGTTCAGATAAATCTAGATAAACTGGACTAAGTAATTGTTTTTTATAGGCTCTTCTTTGCTCTTTAGCTATTTCAATTACATCTTCAGCAATTCCTGCAACACCCATCTTTTGTTTTAGTTGCTCACCTATTCCTTTAGAGGAGGGATTACTTGCGCTATTGCTTGAATTTATAATCCAATCAGTAAAGTCCTCTTTCTTGATTTTCTTGTTCTCTGGGTTCAATATCCACTTTGCCCGCCCAGTATCTTCTACCTTAAGAAGGATTTTTCTGTATAGCTCTTCTAGTTGATCTGTAACTAAATATACGCCATTGCTCTCAGCAAAAAATTTAAGATTCAGCAAGCTTTTATCTTGAACTGCCTCGGTTGAGTGTCGAACTTCCCAGATTGTTTGTGTAAGCCAGAATTTAGATCCATTCCCATTAGGAGATTTACAGCCTAATAACTTACCTTCAATCAGCTTACATAAATTGTCTAACTTAGAACTCGTATGATTTCGTTCGGGCGATGTAAATGGAAGTGTTAAAATTTTTAGCTCGTCATTAACTGGATGAGAAGTCACAATTCGGAAAGAACAATTTTCCAAACCTCTATCATAAGCTAAAGACTTTTCAAGGATTGAAGCTTTACCTTTCCCGTCACACTTACAAAGCTCAGCGACAGACCATAAATGTTTAAGCTCATTACTTTTTACTTGAACAAATACAAATTCTTCTTGAGTGTCGTGTTTATATATAAGTGTCACATCATCCAAGCTCTCACACCAAACTTCAGCTAAATCATTATCCCTAAGCATTTCTATGCAATATGAAGCAGCCACATGATCTTGGAAATGAATGCCATTACGGTTAATCTCGCCTCCGCTTTCAAGTGGAGGCAAATTGTGATATGACTGTTTGGGTGTTTGAGAGGACAACCTACAATCTCCATGAAGCAGTACAGTAAATTGTAGCTAAGATACAGTCCAGACTTATAGCGATCAATTAAACAGAGTTTGCTCAAAGACTACTTGCTCAAACCTAAACTTGTTTAAATTTACGCCAGAACTCAGCGATCTCCTAACTGAACCACTCGACAAGAAAAAAGCCGACACGCTCACGCTAGAGGAATCCGCAGAACTGGATGCCATTGGCGAGCTAGATACAATTGTCAGCTACATCAATGCCATTATTGCCTCGCAATCGCGACCATTTCCAGGATTACGCAGGAATTGGTAAGGCAACGGGCAAACTATCGTTGTCCCCTATTGCCCATTAAAATCACCCGTAACTCCGCAACATCCCCACGATCGCACCCTGAATCGTACAGTCAGTTTCTGGATGAATCGAAATAGTAGCGTAATTCGGGTTCTCTGGCACTAGCTTTACCTGCCCATCATGCATATCCAAACGCTTGATTGTCTCCTCACCCTCAATCAGAGCCACCACAATCCTGCCATGTGTCGGTTCAATTGCACTATCCACAAGCACAATATCACCATTCCACAGACCAGCCTCAATCATCGAATCCCCAAACACTTTTAACGCAAACGTATTCGATGGATGCTCGACAAACCAGCGAGGTACACTAATATATTTTTCAACATAGTCATCCGCGATCGACGGTGAACCCGCCGAGACAGGGCACAAATACAGCGGTAATCGAATCTGTAGAATCTACCTCTTTTTCATCTGCCGTAGGGGAATTTTGACACAATCTTCCAGGTCTATCTCTTCTCGCTCAAACCTGAATCCCTTGCCAGGAGACTCAAGCAGCACAGTACGAAAAAACTTCCCCAATATCCCCATCCACAGAGATATCAGGACTTTCCGTGCCAAGCCAAACCAATTCGACCTCATCACTGGCGGATCTCCCTGCCAAGACCTCAGCATCGCTGGCAAACGGGCAGGAATTACGGGTGATCGCTCTGGACTCTGGTTCGAGATGCTCCGCGTCATCGAGGAGGCAAAGCCCAATTTCATCGTCTGGGAAAACGTCAAAGGAGCACTATCAACAGGAGCATTACTCACAGTTTTGTCTGGTTTGTGCGAAGCAGGCTATCACGTTGATGCAGAAATCTTATCAGCAGCGGAAATTGGGCTTGACCACAAGCGCCATCGCATCTTCGTTGTTGCCCACGCAGATGGCATATGGTGGGATGCACCGCCCTGGCGTGACCAAATTGGATGTCAGATTGAGGCAGCTAGGTCTGCTGTCGCACGGCAAAGTATTGAACCCCCAGCGTGGGGAATATCGCATGGGCTTCCCCATCGACTGGACAGACTTGCAGCGATCGGCAATGCAGTTATCCCTGCTTTAGCTGCCATAGCTCTTCAAAGAGTCCTTTACTTGGAGTCACAGGAAAAATATGACCCGAAAATTTGAAAAAACAATGCAAGATGCCCAAGGCATCCTAAAAAAGTCATATCGTCAAATTAAACGATACATAGACCAGGGACTTTTGCATGAAACAATTCATTTCACCTTCTCTGGAAGGACATACCTATTCAGTGAAGACGACTTAAGGCAATGGTTATCAACCCCTGCACACAAGCGATACCTTCAAAAAAGGTAATGTCCAAGCCAAGAAAAATAGGATGCAAACTAGGATGCGTCCTAGATCGAAAACCCTGAAACCTAATAGCAGCACCGTGATTTGAACACGGGACCTACGGATTATGAGACCGTCGCTCT
>JANMRU010000429.1:0-5196 GCA_031388585.1 Pseudanabaena sp. SOY_30_concoct_251
CAATAGCCACATGCAGATCCAGTGCGACTTAGGCATCATCATGTGCGATCCCGAGTGGAAGATCAAAACTGGTCGTGAAGTTTTTGTATTTATTCATCGACCTGGCGAAGACTTTTCAGGTCTGCTAAATCGCTGGCGGCAAGTTGAAGTAATGTTGGGCGAAGATTACTTTTGGTTATTGCCTTGGAAATATCGTCAAATTATGAGTGATAAAGGAGATTTCCACTACCCATTATTTGTGACACTGGGCTATACTCCCGATCGCATCAAAAAGGGACTATCTGGTGCTTCGTTACCATTTGTAAGCGTGGATGTGCCTGAGCTAGATAGTTTGCACTTGGAACCCCAAGAAATTGCGATCACTGAAGTTGACCCATCATAAATAACTAGGCGCTAATGTCTAAAACCATCACAGTTACAGTTAAGCTATTTGCGGCTTTTCAAGAGGCGATCGCCACCGATGAAATACAGTTAGCCATACCTCTAAATACCTCTGTTACGCAAGTTTACGATCGCCTTGCTAGCGAATATCCCGTCCTCGAGAAATGGCGATCGCTCACTCGCTATGCTGTCAATTTAGATTTTGTGGAACCAGATACGCTCTTAAAAGACGGTGATGAAGTAGCGCTTATTCCACCAGTTAGTGGTGGATAGATACAGAAGGCATATTCTCTATGCCTCAGAATGTTTGAGTTTGGCTATCAGACCGTGTTTTGGCGCAAAGATCATCGCTACGACAAATACCAAAGTCTGCAAAACAACGATGCACCCACCCGTTGAAGCATCAAGATAATAGCTGATATATGTGCCCATGACGCTGGAAAATACACCACTAGCTACTGCTAACCAGGTCATGCGATCGAAGCGATCGCTAAGCATATATCCCGTTGCTCCAGGAGTTACCAGCATAGCGATCACCAAGATAATTCCCACTGTTTGTTGCGCCGCCACAATTGTGAGCGCTAACAGAGATAAGAGCGTGTAATAGAGCGCTGTGGTATTCAAACCAATGGAGCGAGCATGGGTGGGATCGAAGCAAAAGAGCAGTAAATCTTTGCGAAGAACGAACATCACTGTCATGGTGATGGCGCTGATGATTGATGTTTGGAGAATGCTGGCATTGGAGATACCCAGCACGTTGCCGAATAGGATATGAGTTAAATCGACAGCGGCAGGTGTTTTGGAAATTAGTACCAGACCAAAAGCGAAGAAGCCAGTAAATACGAGGCCAATTACCGTATCCTCCTTAATCCGAGTTCTTTCCTTAATAAATCCAATCGAAATTGCTGCACCCAGCCCAAACACAAAAGCTCCGATCGCAATGGGAATATTCAGGATGTAAGCAAGCACAACTCCTGGCAGTACAGCATGAGAAACCGCATCGCCCATTAAAGCCCAGCCCTTAAGTGTCATGTAACAAGAGAGAACAGCACAAACCATTCCCACCAAAGCGCTCACCAAAAGCGCCCTCACTATAAAACCAGAGTATAACGGCGTGACAAGCCATAACCAAAGTGCGTGAATATCCATTTTTCAGTTAGGGTATAGGGTATGAATTTTCCCTCCTCATTCTTCAATCTTGCCAATTCCTGCGATGCCAAACGTGCGAGCCAGATTCTCAGATGTAAATACCTCTGATGTGGGGCCGTAGGCAAGGATCGTGCGGTTGACCAGTATCACCTGATCGCAAAATGTCGAAATCGAAGCGAGGTCATGGGTGGAAATTAAGATCGTCTTACCTGCATCGCGCAATTCTACTAGTAACTGCACGATCGCTTTTTCAGTTTTGATATCAACCCCTGCAAAAGGCTCATCTAATAAAATCACCTCTCCTTGCTGCGCCAGCACTCGAGCCAGAAACGCGCGTTTCTTTTGGCCGCCCGACAGTTCGCCAATCTGCCTATCCTTAAACTCAGTCATGTGAGTGCGCTCCAGACTGTCTAACACAATTAGGCGATCGCGACGACTAGGAATTCTCAGCATATTCATATAGCCATAGCGCCCCATCATCACCACGTCTTCCACATTGACAGGGAAATTCCAATCTACATCTTCTGACTGGGGTATATAGGCTACCAGGTTTTGCTTTTGCACCTTACTGGTTGGCAGACCATGAATCAAGACGCGCCCAGTCTGGGGTTTAACAAAGCCCATGATCGCCTTGAATAGCGTCGATTTACCGCTACCATTCATGCCAACCAAACCGCAGATTGAGCCAGGTTGCAACTGAAGATTAGCGCCATGGAGAGCTACCTTACCGCTGTAGGTAACAGTGACATTTTCTACTTGGATACTAGGTATATGCATAGGAACCTCTGAATACATGCTGAAGTAAGAAGAAACCGTAGGGGCAGACACATAGGTCTGCCCTGTATGTCCTGATATGGGAACCCGCGATCGCTGTTAAATTCATAACTTCCCTTGCAATCCTTTTGCGAGTGTATCAACGTTATATTTCATCAGGGTTAGGTAGGTGGGTACATCTCCACCTGGTTGGGATAGAGAATCCACATAAAATATGCCACCAAATCTCGCTCCTGATTCCGTTGCTACCTGCTTTTGGATATCTGCACTCACCGTACTTTCGCAGAACACTACAGGGATTTTGGACTGGCGCACCACATCTATCACCTTTTGCACCTGTCTTGGTGTTGCCTGGCGTTCGGAGTTAACTGGCCACAGATAAATCTCATTCAAACCGTAGTCTTTGGCTAAGTAGGAAAAAGCTCCTTCACAGGTGACGATGAAGCGGCGATCGCGCGGAATCTTATCAATCTCTGCCCGAAGTTGCAAGTCAATAGCTTGAATCTCCTTGCTATATTTTTGGGCATTAGCACTATAGGTAGTGGCATTTTCAGGATCTAAATTAGAGAGCGCTTTGCGAATATTCTCCACATAAACTAGGGCAAGCTTAGGCGACATCCAAGCGTGGGGATTAGGTTTGCCAGCATAGGCATCTTCGGTAATATCAATCGGTGTAATCCCTTCGCTAACCGTGACATGGGGAATATCGCCCAGACCTTCATAGAATCTTTGCGCCCATCGTTCTAACCCCATGCCATTATCCAGAATCAGATCGGCTGTTTGAGCGCGCACTAAATCGCTGGGAGTTGGTTCGTAACCGTGAATCTCTGCACCAATTTTTGTGAGAGACTGCACCTCCGCCGCATCTCCTGCCACATTGCGAGCAATGTCTGCGATCACTGTAAAAGTAGTCAGAACAACCTTCTTGCGCTTTGACTGAGAAGCTTGATTGTTAGGACTTCTATTGCGATCGCCAGTTGTTTCGCCCTGAAAGTTACAAGCAGTAACACCAATGGCTAGCGTAACCATTAATAGTCCAATTGCCGATCGCCAACAATATCTCAGTTGTTTATGCCGATTGCTTTGACCTCCTGTGCTTTGTATTTGCATTTGAATTTATGCCGTATAGCTGCACTTGAACTAACTTTGTAGTTGGCTCATTCTAAAGTGCTTTTCATTATTATTTCATTTTCACTATTGTTTCACAATCACCAAATAGTAATGGAAATGTTGCAAAAAATTAATGATGAAGATGCTTGGTACTTTTATGTGTAGATACTAATATTGATACTAATTTGCAATTTCTAAAATCTCACCATAGAATGATTTTGCAAATATATTTCAATAAGTATGTCTGGTAATTCAAACCAGAAGCCATTTTGGCATCGTCGGAAATTGCTTAAACTTGCTTTGGGTGGCGCGGGTCTGACTGGGGGAGCATGGGCGATCGCTCAACTTAACCAAAAGCAAACTAGGCTCGATACAAACCCAATTGAGCCACCTATGGCCAAGCATTCTGCCACAGCTGTTAAAGGTTTCGATCCTGAGTTGGTCGTGCGGGAATTCGACTATGGCAAAGTCACCCAAGAAAATGGTCGTACCGTCAGAGAATTTCACCTCACGGCGCGTACCACGCCAGTTCAGCTCAATGCTGCCACTTCATTTGTAACCTGGAATGTGAATGGTAGGGTACCTGGGCCAACTCTAAGAGCGTATGAAGGCGATCGCGTGCGCGTAGCCTTCCTAAACAAAGCAGGGCATTCCCATTCTTTGCATTTTCATGGCGAGCATCGTGCTGAGGTAGACGGGATCAAGCCTATTCGTAATGGTAATGCCACAATTTATGAGTTTGATGCCGAGCCGTATGGCGTACACCTTTATCACTGCCATGTCGCACCAGTGACTCGCCACATTAGTAAAGGGCTGTATGGCATGTTTATCATCGATCCGCCTGGCGGTCGCCCACCCGCTGACGAAATTGTCTTGATTATGGCCGGCTATGACATTGATAACGATGGCAAGAACGAGTTGTATGCCTTTAATGGCTTGCCTCACTTTTACATGCATCATCCCATTCCGGTGCAGCAAGACCAACTGCTACGCCTCTATGTATTGAATATGATTGAGTACGATCCTGTGGCAACATTTCACATTCACGCCAACATGTTTAAGGTTTACCCCACAGGACGCACCCTGGAACCAATTCCTGGTGATGTGGACGTAATTACGATGGGGACGGCTGAACGGCACATCCTGGAACTTAGCTACCGCTTCCCTGGCAAATATATGTTTCATCCCCATCAAGATGCGATCGCTGAAGCAGGCTGTATGGGTTTTTTCAACGTAATTGCAAAAAGCTAATTAAGAATTAATTTTAGTATTTATGCCAGTAATTGACATATAGTAAAAGTATAATTGCAACTATTTAGCATTAACCACGATTACAACGCTTAAAATACTCTTCTATGTCTATATCCTCCCTGACAAAAATAGCTCTGCTATTTATGGCAAGCCTATTGATTGCTACAGCTTGTGGCCAGCCTTCCGCTACAAATACAGCTACAAATTCTCCTGCCAGCCCAGTAACCAGTTCCGCCCCCGAAACTGCAACACATAGCGCAGGCAAACCTAAGATCAACATTAATGAAGCTATTTTGTCAGAGCTAGATCGAGTCGAAGCCAAATTAGGTATTGCCGGACTGTCAAACCAAATTCAAGCAGGTCGCCCCTACGCCAAAATTGCGGATTTGGTCACCAAAAAAGTAGTGACACAAGAGCAGTTTGAACAAGTTAAAGACATGGTTAGCATCGAAACTATTGCTTTAACAGGTGAAGCTAAAGACATTGACTACATGCTCAAGCTAGGCCTGATGAAAGGCCATATGCTGGTTG
>JANMRU010000472.1:0-4442 GCA_031388585.1 Pseudanabaena sp. SOY_30_concoct_251
GTATTCGTGGTTACATCTCTACTCTCAAAAAACAGGGGCTTGATGTTCTTGAGGCTCTTACCAATATCTTTCTGGGTAATCCTATTTTTGTCTAGCTCTTTTTGACCTGAGTTGTAACTTCCTGGAAACGTGAAGGCAATACCCAGACGTTATGTGTACGGTAAATCTCTTGAAGTTCTGCCTGTGCCAAAAGACCAGTAAATCGAACATATGCATCTAACCCATTGATCTTGACGGTTTCCTGTAAGGACTGAACGTATGATGTTTCTAGCGATCCGCCTGCTATTGTGGCTGTGAATTCTACTCCAGCCGCCTGTAAAAAGCTGAGCGCTGAAATTAACAGATCGGCGCCCTTATAGCGCATGACTAAACTGGCATAGACAATCCGCAGGCGATCGCGAGGTGGTAGAGACGACTGACAAAATTTCTTGGCATCTCCTCCAGGGTAAATAGTTTGAGAATTCCCAGTTGGATAGCCTGACTCAGATAGATTTCGACGAACCCAGTCACTTACAGTAATGCAGCGGTAGAGCGGAGTTTTTGGAGCATCCTGAAAGGGATAACCTGGCAACTTATTCATTAGGTAATGCGCAACTGGAATTTCGGCGCTTAAAATTTGGGAGATTATTTCTATGCCCAACAAATCTATATTGCCTGTCAGACAGATATCAGGATGAAAAGACTGGATCTCTTGGGCTGTAACAAGATGATTTTTGCGAACACTGGCTTCTATTGCTTGAGCAGAAAATCTTTGAATCCCAGAACTAGTCCAGGTGCCACGCAGAGTGAGGCTACGCTTAATCTCAAATGTCTCTAGATTGTCGGAATTAGCATAGCTTGTTGGCAATCCTTCGACATTGGCGGTGAGCACAAGTAGGGTATGACCGCGTAGAGATAATAGCCTTGCGTAGTCTGCCATTGCCCGCTCATAACCTCCAACAACTTGAGGTGGATAGAGATTTGAGATTAGCAAAATCCTCAACATGAATTACCTACAGTACATTTTGGGTTTAGGACATAGCTAAGAAAGCAAATACCTGTAGGGGCAATCTCCCTATGCTCGCTCAGATGCGTAGGGAGATTGCCCCCGACTTACTGTATCAGTTAGTGTCAGCCTTTACCAGCATGTATTTGTTCCCAGTGCTGCGCTCCAGACCATTGGCGATCGCCCCGACAAGCTGCAATCAGCCACTCTACGCGAACCCGAAACATGAGTGATTCATAGGATTCTCTTTGCTCTTCCGACCAACGCGATCGCACTTTAGGGTAAGTAGTATTCCAGTATTCAGAACGATGGATCCCCTCAGAACCGCAATCTACTTCCACGCAGCGATCGTTGACATGAATATGCGTAATTATACCTTCAATATCCTCTCTCTTGAGATACACTGAACCACCATGCCAAAATGCCGCTCCCGCCCAAAACTCACCTATTCGGCTTTCTAGTTTTGATTCTTCTTGCTGCATGGCCACTATTACACCTGCGGTAAAATCGCTGAGTGGTGAAAGTTTAGAGCATTCATCAAGGTAGTTGCACTCCATAGAAAGAGCTCTGAGAATTTCTTGGTTGGCTTGTTGCTGTTTCCTGGTAAGTTGCAGCCACGCCACAGCCACGCAGGTGTCAAGCTTAACTTGAGCAGTGACAATGCACTGCTTAGAATGCTCTCTTTCTAAATATTGCAGCAAATTGATGGATTCCTTCCCAGGTTCTATCCTAGGCATCTCATCAATCAAATATTTAGGTATTCCAATGCGATCGCGGTTCCATTGAAAATCACCTGGCTTTGGCAACCATCCAGACGGCGGATTCCCTACCACAAAAATCTGGGCATCGGGAGGAACTCGATCTTTGTTGATTGTTACCAGGTATTGCATGGAATCTTGACTCAAATTGGGTTGAGTGCGATCGGAACTAGATTTAAGCAACTTGGGAAATTACTTAACGACCAACTCTACGATGTAATAGTCTAGATTTAAATAGTGAAAAAGCAGGGAAGCCTGGAATCTTAATACCCCAAGTCAATGGAGAAAACCCATGTCCGATCTTGGTTTAACACACGTAGCACTACCTGTAAGTAATGTCGATGCCAGCATTGCTTTTTATACCAAATATGCGCATATGCAGGTAGTTCATCATCGTATAGATCGATCGACAAAATCAAATGTAGTGTGGCTTTGCGATCTGACGAGACCTTTTGTTGTGGTTCTAATTGAAGTGCCCCAAGTAACGCACCCACTTTTGCCGATCGCACATCTTGGTGTGGCCTGTGCTACGCGGGCGGAAGTAGATCGCCTTTGTGAACTAGCAAAGGCCGAAGGCATACTGGGGGAGGGGCCACGGGATGAGGGCGGGACGGTTGGGTACTATGCCATGCTTAGCGATCCTGACAGCCATACCCTAGAAATCTCCTATGGGCAGGAAATTACTTTCACGGTTGAACATATTCCTAGCGATTAGGGTAATTAGGGCGATCGCTAATATTTGTGAGTTTCGGCATCCATGCGCAGTTCCAAGGCATCATAATCTAAGTCAAGCAAAACAGCGGCAAAATAATGAGTATTAACTTTGGGCGCGAGATTTGTGGCGATCTAGATATCGCCTCAAAGCGAGAATGGTTGGTTACGAATGGCATTGGCGGCTATGCATCAGGAACGGTAGCAGGAGTTTTGACACGGCGCTATCATGGGTTGCTCGTCGCCGCCCTCCAACCACCTCTGGGGCGCACGCTCCTACTAGCGAAACTCGACGAAACTGCGATCTACGATCGCCATCAATATGCTCTCCACTCAAATCGTTGGAGTAATGGAATAGTCGAGCCGCAAGGCCACTTTCACATCGAAAACTTTGCGCTAGATGGCACAATCCCAACTTGGAAATATGCCTGTGCTGATGCCCTGTTAGAAAAGCGAATATGGATGGAACAGGGGAAAAATACAACCTATATCAGCTATTCCCTACAACGTGCCAGTCGCCCCTTAACAATATCGATCGAAGCGCTGGTTAACTATCGAGATTATCACAGTGATACCTTTGCAGGCAGTTGGCAAATGCAAGTAGGTAAGGTCGATCGCGGCGTTTGCGTGACTGCTTACCCTGAGGCTATGCCATTCTATCTATTAAGCGATCGAGGTTATTTCTCGCTATCGCATACTTGGATTAAGGGATTTGACCTGGCAATGGAACGCTATCGAGGTCTGCGCGATCGCGAAGATCATCTACATGCTGCCACATTTGAGATAACTATAGAAGCTGGTGAATCGATTACGATTGTTGCCAGCACAGAATCAAATCCTTCGCTACAAATCCCAGCCGTTTTCGACGCAAGACGAATCTACGAACGCACTTTACTACAACGCTGGCAAACTGGCATCTATTTGACGCTGGCCTCCAAAACAACGCCTCCCTGGATTAATCAATTAGTACTGGCCGCTGACCAGTTTATCGTTAGTCGTCCATCCAGCGGCGGTAAGCATCCAGAAGGGAATCGCCCCGATGGGAAAACGATTATTGCGGGTTATCCGTGGTTTAGCGATTGGGGGCGCGACACGATGATTAGTCTACCAGGGCTGACGCTCTCCACTGGTCGCCCTGAGATTGCCCGCTCAATTCTGCTCACATTTGCCCGCTATCTCGATCGCGGTATGCTGCCCAACCGTTTCCCCGATGCTGGCGAAACCCCTGAATACAATACCGTTGATGCCACGCTCTGGTACTTTGAAGCGATTCGCGCCTATGATGCTGCTACCCAGGACGACGAACTCCTACGCGAACTCTATCCCGCCTTAGTTGAGATTATCGACTGGCACCAACGCGGTACACGGTATAACATCCATCTCGACGATGATGGCTTAATCTATGCAGGGGAAATCGGAGCGCAACTGACCTGGATGGATGCCAAAGTAGATGATTGGGTCGTGACACCCCGCATCGGCAAACCAGTAGAGATTAATGCGCTCTGGTGCAACGCTTTGACTGTAATGGCAGCGATCGCAAAACGATTAGAGCAAAGCGATCGGCGATATCGGCAAATGGCAGAGCAAACTGCCGCAGGCTTTCAACGCTTCTGGAACCAAGCTAATGGCTATTGCTACGATGTGCTAGATAGTCCGAATGGAGACGATCCCACACTGCGACCGAATCAAATCTTTGCGGTATCCCTACCTACGCCCGCCTTATTAACTGCAGAACAGCAGCGTGGCGTTGTCGATGCCTGCGCGCGGAAATTACTGACATCTCACGGATTGAGATCGCTCACACCAGATTCTCCCCAATATCAAGGGCACTACGGTGGCGGACAATACGAGCGCGATGGAGCCTATCACCAGGGCACTACCTGGGGTTGGCTGATCGGGCCATTTGTGCAGGCTCATCTAAAAGTCTATGGCGATCGCGCCCAAGCCCGCGCTTTGTTGCAACCTATGGCAAATCATCTCACTGCTCA
>JANMRU010000519.1:0-12489 GCA_031388585.1 Pseudanabaena sp. SOY_30_concoct_251
GGAAACTCGCTGTGCTTTAACCACGGGATGCCCTCCCGCCGCAGACAACAGGGAAACCTCGAAAGGATTTGTTTATCTGTTGTAATTCTACGAGAATATTTCACTATTGGCAATTCATCGCCATCCCCTCTTCATGTTTTGGGCGTTGGTCAAATTTGTTCCGAGGGGATGGACTCTTCATTGCCGCGCTTTCATCCCGTCACTCATCCTTGTAAACGGATGGAGTGCGGGGCTTTCGCTTGTGAGCTAAACACCATTTCTTTAGAGCAATTCAGACTTCACGCAATTTAGTTTAGTGCGAACCCAGGCAAGATCGTCGAAGCGCCCATATAGCGATCGCCAATTAGGTTAGGACGGGACGGAGGGGCTCCGTCCCTCCGTGGGGGCGGCGTCCCCACACCCCAAATTTAAAAATGTCATGGACTTTTGCCAAATTGTTTCCAGGACATCCCCCAAGCCATGATCGCCATGCAGTAGTTCGAGCATGACATTAGGGCGGGAGGCTGCAAAATCTCGACTGGCACTCACAGGCACCACCTCGTCACTGAGGCCGTGCATAATCAAAATCGGCAATTCTCGTTGTAATGACATTTCCGTGTGAGCTTGAGCATCAGCAAAAAATTCATACCCTAGCGGCACAAACCGTTTGAGTCCGTAGTGATAGTAATCTAAACTGCCCGTCTCTTGCCAGCGAGCGATCGCAGCTTCTCCTAATCTAGTAACTAGGCGATCGCTAAAACCAAACGCCGGCGCAAGTAACACCAATTTCTCCACTTTAGTATTAGTACTGGCGATCAGACTAGCTAGCAATCCACCCAAACTAGAGCCAATTACAACTAGAGGAGTATCCGCAAAACAATCATGCAAATATTGCAGTTGCTTAGTTAGCGTCACGGTTGCAAAGTCGCCAAGATTGAGATCTGGCACATGCAAAGTAATTCCGTGCTCGGCAAAACGCGATCGCAAAAATTGTGCCTTAGTAGACCCTGGCCCAGAGGCAAAGCCATGTAAATAGACATAATTCATCGCCAACCATGCCTTTAATTCAAAAAGAGGAACGCAATAGGTAGACTTAACTATTAAACTGTACTACAATTAGAGACTGTGAAATTTTAAAACTTCCATGAGCGCCCAGCTAATTATTCGTGCAGTTGAAGCGAAATACATCAAATCGGACATACCCCAGATTTATGTTGGGGATACTGTCAAAATAGGTGTCAGAATTCAAGAAGGGGGCAAAGAGCGCACCCAGCCCTATGAAGGTACAGTGATTTCAATGTCTAAAGGCAATGGCGGTGTCAGCGCCACAATCACTGTGCGTAAAGTGTTTCAAGGAGTTGGTGTAGAACGGGTTTTCCTAGTTCATTCTCCCAAAATTGAAAGCATCAAGATTATCCGACGTGGTAGGGTACGCCGTGCTAAGCTATATTACCTGCGCGATCGCGTCGGTAAAGCAACGCGCGTTAAGCAGCGTTTTGACCGTCCACTCGTTTAGTCAACCTATATCTAAATCAGGATATAATAGCCTGGTTGGCCATTAAATGTGTGAACTATCACACCAAACTGGCCAAGTTCAGTCAAAAAACGTGCGCTCTTAGTTCAGTTGGTAGAACGCAGGTCTCCAAAACCTGATGTCGGGGGTTCAAGTCCTCCAGGGCGCGCTCCTAATTTTTAAGTGCGCGAGAAAAGCGACCATGACGAAAAACGAAGTCAAAGATTTAAAAGATAAGGCTAAAGATATCTCAGAAATTGAGAGTAGAACTAGCTTGACTGACTTTTTCAGGCAGACCAAAGCTGAATTAGACAAAGTTGTTTGGCCTTCACGTCAACAACTAATCAGCGAATCGGTGGCGGTTTTGCTTATGGTTGTTGCAGCGGCGACATTGATCTCCTTGGTCGATGGTTTATTCGGTTGGGTTGCTTTACAGGTATTTCAATAATGTTTGCAGAAGAGCAGGCTCTAGAAGACATTTCCGATCTGTCTGAAGAAACAGCCGGAGCGCACTGGTATGTTGTGCAGGTAGCCTCTGGTTGCGAAAAGCGCGTCAAGGCGAACTTAGAGCAACGCATCAAAACGCTTGATGTGCAAGACAAGATTATCCAGATTGAGATACCCCAAACTCCTACCATCAAGTTAAAAAAAGATGGGTCTCGCCAAAGTGCTCAGGAAAAAGTTTTCCCTGGGTATGTTCTGATACGTATGTATATGAATGATGATGCTTGGCAGGTGGTAAAAAACACCCCCCATGTCATTAACTTTGTGGGAACCGAACAAAAGCGCCATTACGGACGTGGGCGCGGCCACGTTACTCCCCGTCCAATTGGCAATGCTGAAGCAGAGCGAATATTTCGCGTTACTGCAGAGCAAGAGGCAGTGGTCAAAGTCGATATGGCAGCAGGCGACAAAATCAAAGTGTTGTCTGGTCCATTCAAAGACTTTGAAGGCGAGGTTATCGAAGTTAGCCCAGAACGTAGTAAGCTCAAAGCTCTGCTCTCTATTTTTGGTAGAGATACGCCCGTTGAGCTGGAATTCAATCAAATTGAAAAACTGAGTTAACGGAATCAATTTATCTAGATAAATAATGGCAAAGAAGGTAGTAGGAATTATTAAGCTAGCGATTAACGCTGGCAAAGCCACTCCGGCTCCACCAATTGGCCCTGCCCTTGGTCAGCATGGTGTGAACATCATGATGTTTTGCAAGGAATATAATGCCCGCACTGCCGAGCAGGTTGGCACAATTATCCCTGTAGAAATATCGGTATTTGAAGATCGCAGCTTCTCATTCATTTTAAAGACGCCTCCTGCTTCTGTATTGATTCAGAAAGCTGCTGGGATTGAGAGAGGTTCTAGCGAACCCAATCGCAAGAAAGTGGGATCGATCACCCGCAATCAGCTACGCGAAATTGCCCAAACTAAACTGCCAGATCTCAATGCCAACGATATTGAGGCCGCGATGAATATCATTGAGGGTACGGCTAAAAGTATGGGTGTGACGATTTCTGGCTAGATCTGCCGATCTTATGTTGCCTGTCGTTCGCAATGCTCACAGTCTGTCAATGTTTAATTGGCGCATAGAAAATGTTTTTGAAGATTATTTGTTGAGGGTTTTCGATCCATCAATAAATTCTTGATAAAACACTAACATTTAACATTATTGGGGGAGAGGTTAAATGCTTCGCTATGACCCCAGAGGAAAAATAAATGACTAAGAAAGTATCAAAGCGTCTAAAAGAAGCGCTCAGTAAGGTGGAAACTCGGGCATATCAGCCTTTGGAAGCCATAGACCTACTAAAGGGAACTGCTACAGCCAAGTTTTTGGAATCCGCAGAAGCGCATGTTCGTCTGGGTATCGATCCCAAGTATGCCGATCAACAGTTGCGTACGACTGTAGCTTTGCCCAAGGGCACTGGACAGACAGTACGGGTGGCAGTGATTGCTCGCGGGGAGAAAGTCGCCGAAGCAACTGCAGCGGGTGCCGATCTGGCTGGTTCAGAAGAGCTAATTGATCGAATTAGCAAGGGCATGATGGACTTCGATCTGTTGATCGCTACTCCGGACGTGATGCCTCAAGTAGCTAAGTTGGGCAAATTGCTTGGCCCTAGAGGTTTAATGCCATCACCAAAAGGTGGTACAGTGACTTTCGATTTAGCTACTGCGATCGCTGAATTCAAAGGTGGTAAGATTGAATTCCGCGCCGACCGTACTGGTATCGTGCACGTATTGTTCGGCAAATCCAATTTTGACTCCCAGGATTTACTGACCAACCTTAAGGCATTGCAAGAGACTATCGATCGCAATCGTCCTTCTGGAGCTAAAGGCAAGTACTGGAGATCGCTGTATGTCTCAGCCACAATGGGACCATCGATCGAAATTGACATTAACGCCCTCCGCGATATGAAGCTTGGAGAAAACGCGTGAACTAGCAGCGCTATGAGCTGAAAATCTTGTATTTTTACCTGATAGTGCTTACGCCAAAATTAAATAGAACCGCAGACAGTAGGTGTCTTAACTGCAAAGTTGGACTTAATTTCCTGCCGAGGTGCTCTAAAGCTATAAGTTTTGTTCGGTAAATTTTGAATCTGTATTCAAAATGAAGCCCTAAAGCTTAAACCCTAAAGAACCTCGTCTTGCAGAGAAGTCGAGGTTTTATTTTGCCGCAAATTATTCAACAGCCCTAAATAAGGAGGTGAGACAAAATGGGAAGAAGTCTAGCAGACAAAAAAGCCACTCTAGCAGAACTAGAGGCGCAGCTTGCTGACACTCAGATGGTGATGGTGGTAGATTACACCAACCTAACGGTCGCGGAGATCACCAAATTACGCCGTCTGCTCAGCCCATCCGGCACAGTGTGCAAGGTGGCAAAAAATACCTTGATGAGAAAGGCGATCGCTGCCAAAACTGAATGGCAACCAATCGAACCATTTCTGAAAGGAGCATCAGCATGTCTCTTGGTCAAAGAAGATATTGCAGGAGCAATCAAAGCTTATCAAGTTTTCCTAAAGGAAACTAAAAAATCAGAACTACGCGGCGGTGCGTTAGACGGTAAAGCTTTAACTCCTGCCGATCTCAAAGCGATCGCCGATCTACCATCTCGCGAAGTACTGATGGCACAAATCGCAGGTGCGATCAATGGCGTGACTGCCAAGCTCGCGATCGGTATCAAAGAAGTACCGCAGTCTATGGCCAGAGCAATCAAAGCCATTCACGAGAAAGAAGCTGCTTAATTGGCAGTGCGCGACCGCGCGAACGTCTGTACTCAGTTATCTGAGCGTTAATCATAAATCATAAATCAACAAGTAAAACTATGTCTGCAACAACCGATCAAATCGTCGAACAATTGAAGTCTTTGACCTTGCTAGAAGCATCTGAGCTTGTTAAAGCGATCGAGGAAACCTTTGGTGTTTCTGCTGCTGCTCCTATGGGTGGCATGATGATGGCTCCTGCTGGTGGTGGTGGTGCTGCCGCTGAAGAAGTCGAAGAAAAGACCGCCTTCGACCTCGTTCTAGATGAAGTGCCTGCTGATAAGAAGATTGCTGTTCTTAAGGTTGTCCGCGAGATTACTGGCCTAGGTCTAAAAGATGCCAAGGATCTAGTTGAATCTGCGCCTAAGACAATTAAAGAAAGTATGCCCAAAGCTGATGCTGAAGCTGCTAAGAAGCAGGTCGAAGAAGCTGGTGGTAAGGCCTCAGTCAAGTAGATCTGAGGAATTAGGGATTGGGAGAGAACCAGGCTACTCCCCAGAATAGTCTGCTGCCAATCCCTTAGCAAAGCTCCTTTCGCAAAGCCTAAGCTTTAACCAAGCCATGCACGACCCACTCACAGAACTATTTGCCACAATTGAGGATCGTCGGATTAACCCCAAACCCGATTCCTATACATGTAGATTGTTTGATGGCGGCGATAACAGAATTTTAAAAAAAATAGGTGAAGAAGCTGTTGAAGTTGTGATGGCATGTAAAGATGACGATGCCGATGCGATTGCTTCGGAAGTAGCAGATTTGCTCTATCACACGCTTGTTGCTATGGCTTACCACAAGGTAAGTGTGGCGGAAGTCTATGAGAAACTGGCGCAACGTCGGTAAGTAATTGTAAATGCGATCGCAAAAAAGCTTAAAGAAGGTAAAATTACCTCAAATTCACCGCTTGTGCTTCTGAGTTAAAGATCGACTCTGACCAAGCACAGTTTTTTAGTTAAGAAGACAAACTTGAGACAACATGCCTGATGCGTATGTTTTGGGATTAGGACAATCAGGGTTTTATGCCGCTCGCTTACTAAAAGCAAATGGATGGCAAGTGAGAGTTAGCGATCGCGGCTCTAGCCCTGAACTGACAAAGCGTTGCGAACAGCTTAGGGCCGAAGGTATTAAAGTCGAACTGGGCAATAATTTCAGTTTTGACCAGATTGGAGTAGGGACAAACCTGCTAGTAGTGAGTCCAGGCATTCCTTGGGATCATCCCGTCCTCAATCGTGCTAGAGAGGAGGGAGTTGAGACAATCGGTGAAGTGGAATTGGCATGGCGTTACCTGCGCCAATTCCCTTGGGTAGGGATTACTGGGACAAATGGTAAAACCACAACTACGGCACTAACGGCGGCAATTTTTCAGGGTACAGGTCTCAACGCCCCTGCCTGCGGTAATATTGGCAAGGCGATCTGCGAACTTGCTGATGAACTTGTTTCTGAGCCTGGTTCATCCTTTGACTGGATTATTGCTGAGTTGAGTAGTTATCAAATCGAATCAGCCCCTAGCGTGCAGCCAAACATTGGGGTTTGGACGACATTTACACCAGATCACCTTAATCGTCACTACACAATCGAAGCATATAGCGCTATAAAAACAGCCCTTCTAAAACAGTCTCAGCAAATTGTCCTGAATGGTGACGATCCTTACATTGCTGAAACTGGTCGATCTCTATTTCCTAACGCAATTTGGACAAGTTGTAAAGGCAGCATTCCTGAAGCGATTGAAAGTGGTGCTTACATTAAAGATAACTGGGTGATTTTTGCTGGTTTACCAGTATTACCGCTGTCAAAGTTTAAATTGCTAGGAGAGCATAACAAGCAAAATTTGCTCATGGCAGTGGCCGCAAGTAAGCTCGCAGGGATTGATTCCGAAGCTATTGCGCGCTCTGTATCTGAGTTTAATGGCGTACCTCACCGTTTAGAGCACGTCTGCAATTATCAAGGTATCTCCTTAATCAACGATAGTAAGGCCACCAATTATGATGCGGCGGAAGTTGGTCTGAAGTCGATAGAAAAAACTGCGATCTTGATTGCGGGAGGGGAGCCCAAGCAAGGCAACGCTCAAGCCTGGCTAGATGTAATTCAGCAGAAGGCAGCCTATACTCTTCTAATTGGGCAAGCTGCCACTGAGTTTGGGCAACTTTTTGATAGCATTGGTTATACGAGCTATGAAGATGTGCAAACGCTAGATGTGGCAGTATCAAAAGCGATTGAGTTAGCACAAAAGTTAAATGCTACGACGGTTCTGCTTTCCCCTGCTTGTGCCAGCTTCGATCAGTACGCTAATTTTGAGCAACGTGGCGACCATTTTCGCAGTCTGAGTTTGGCAATTTGCGAGGCTAGTGCCGATAGTAAGGTTCGATCGAGTTCTTTGTGATGCTATGATAGCGCCGTTGCTAACTGACCATCTCGAAAGTAGTAGTTATAGCACTTATGGCAGTACAGACATCGGCGCGATCGCAACGCCATCTCAGGCAGAGGACGCTCTTAGTCGGATTATTCCTATTGCTAGCAGCGATCGGATTAATTGTGCGCTTAGTATACCTCCAGGTGTGGACATCATCAGAACTGCTAGAAAAAGCGCGTTGGCAGCAGATGTTCCAAATCAGGCCATTTATTCCAAGACGGACGATTACAGATCGCAGCGATCGAGTCTTAGCAATAGATAAGCCCTCTTATACTTTATTTGCCCATCCCCGCGTTTATAAGATCAAGTACCAAGAAATTGCGATAAAACTGGCACCAATTTTAAATAAGCCTGTTACTAGCCTGCAGAGCATTCTAGCTAAGCCTGACGATACAATTAAGGTAGACAATTGGCTCAGCGAAGATGTCGCCGATCGCATCATAAACTTAAGGATTGATGGACTCGATCTAGCGCCACAACGACAGCGTCTCTATCCCCAAAAAGATTTGGCTGCTGAGGTGTTGGGATATGTCAACATCGACCATCGCGGACAAGCAGGGGTCGAACTCAGCCAAGAAAAACTTCTAGATCGCACCGATCAAGCTTCTGACGCTGTCCAAGATGGCCGGGGCAAACTGATTCCTAGTAGCATACCCGCAGGTGTATTGCGTGTCGATCGTACTCGTCTGCAACTGACAATCGATGCCCGTACTCAGGGCGTGGCCAGACAGGCTCTGCGATCGCAAATGAAGCAGTTTGGCGCTAAACGTGGGAGTGTACTGATCATGGATGCGAAAGATGGCGCTATGAGAGCCTTAGTCACAGAGCCTACCTACGACCCCAACCGTTTTGATAAAGTTCCTAAGGAAAAGTATGAAGTTTTTAAAAACTGGGCAGTATCCGATCTTTACGAACCAGGTTCGACTTTTAAACCAATAAATGTGGCGATCGCCCTAGAAGCTGGGGCTATTCAAGCTGACACTGTATTTAATGACGAAGGCTCTCTAACGGTAGGTGGCTGGCCTGTCGCTAATTTTGATTACGAAACAAGGGGGGCGGTAGGACCATTAAGCATTAGCCAAATTCTGCAACGTTCTAGCAATGTTGGGATGGTGCATATCATTCAGCAAATGAAACCTGCGTCTTACTATGGTTGGCTAGAGCGCATTGGATTAGGTGATATCGCTGGGATTGATTTACCTGCTGAAACCCCAAGCACGCTAAAGCCCCAAGAACAATTTATGAGCTACACAATCGAACCCGCAACTACAGCATTTGGGCAAGGCTTTTCGCTTACACCTATTCAGCTATTACAAATGCACGGCATTTTAGCTAGTGGGGGCAAACTCTTAACTCCTCATGTTGTGAAGGGTGTGATTAATGAAGAAGGGGAAGAAGTAACCCAACCCAAGTTAAACCCGCCACGTCAAATATTCTCACCCGCCACCACGGCGAAGGTACGGGAAATGATGATGTCAGTTGTCGAAGAAGGTACGGGTAAACCCGCGCGGATTCCTGGCTACCGTTTAGGGGGGAAAACTGGTACAGCTCAAAAAGCAGATCCCAATGGAGGTGGTTACACTCGGGCTAAAATTACTAGTTTTGTCGGTATTTTCCCGGCGTTAGAACCTCGATATGTAGTTTTAGCAGTCATTGACGAACCGATCGGAGCCGATGCCTTTGGCTCGACAGTAGCTGCCCCCATCGTTAAAGCCGTAATTGAAGATATTATCGTCGCAGACAAGATTTTACCTAGTCATCCGCAGGAAATAGCTTCTGATAACGTGACAATCGAGACGCCTGCAACTCCATCCCCTAAAGCAACACCAACTTCACCTGAGCCCGATCGCCCCGTTCAATAGCAATCCAAATAATTGGCGAACAGGTATTTCCGTTTGCTACGATTAAGAAAAGTTGCTTTTTTTATAGATTCCTAACATATGTCTAAAGTTGAGATTTACACTTGGCGCTTCTGTCCTTTTTGCATTCAAGCCAAGCATTTATTAGACAAAAAAGGAGTGGAATACATTGAATATGCGATCGATGGTGATGAGACAGCTAGAGATGCGATGGTAGAGAGAGGGGCTGACGGTAGGCGATCGGTACCGCAAATTTTCATCAACGATAATCATGTTGGTGGCTGTGACTCCCTCCACGACCTTGATGCCAAGGGCAAATTAGACCAGTTACTAGCTTAAACGATCATGAAATTAGCTTTTATTATTGATTCGATCGCGACTCTCGACCCCACCCATGATACTAGCGTGGCACTGATGGAAGCTGCGTGTCGTTTTGGCCATCAAGTCTGGATTACAGATATGCGGTCATTGAGCATTATTAACGGTAAAGCTTGGGGGCTCTTGCAGCCAGTTGTAGTACATCCGGTGAAGCTGGTGGATAGTAAATGGCAAGCACTAAATCCCTGGTACGAAGCACAAGTTGGGGAGTTGCAGCCATTAGAAAATATGCAGGTAGTGTGGATGCGCCCCGATCCACCTGTAACTACGGAATATCTCTACGCTACCTATATCCTTGATTATGTCGATCCGCAGTTAACGCTTGTCGTAAATTCTCCCACTGGGATTCGCAATGCCAATGAGAAAATATATGCCTTACAGTTCACCAATGCCATTCCACAGACAATTGTCTCTGGTGATAAGGCAATTATTCGCGGATTTGTTAGCGACAAGGGTAAAGCTGTGCTCAAGCCGCTTGGTGGCAAAGGAGGAGAGGGCATTCTCTTTCTAGAACCAGGCGATCGCAATCTTAATTCGATGATTGAAATCAGCACTAATTTTGGCAAAACTCCAGTGATGGTGCAAATCTATTTGCCTGAAGCACAGGCAGGGGATAAACGCATTATCCTGCTTGATGGCGAACCAATTGGCGCAGTCAATCGTATTCCTAGTAGTGGTGAGTTTCGTGGAAATATGGCGGCTGGTGGTAGCGTCGCCGAGACGGAAATCACTCAGAGAGAGCTAGAAATTTGCTCCCAATTAGCACCCACATTACAGCGCGATGGATTGATGTTTGTAGGGATTGATGTAATCGGGGGCTATCTAACTGAGGTGAATGTCACGAGTCCGACTGGTATTCGCGAGATCGATCGCCTGCATGGAGTGAATTTAGGAGATCTAGTCATCAAATGGCTAGAGTCAAAAGTTAAAACTTAGGTTTTCAGCATTTCTCTGCTACCTTAGTACACGAGAGTGTGGTATGGATATTTATAAAAAAGGGTAATCAATAGTGCTGCTAGGATTCGATCCAGGAAAAGATAAGTGTGGTTTGGCGGTCATGGGACTCGATCGCCAGCTACATTTTCAATCCGTAGTGCTAAGCGATCGGGCGATCGCGCAAATCCAGGATATTTTACAAAATCATCCCATTTCTTTGCTGGTGATGGGCGACCAGACCACATCTAAGCAATGGCAAGCAAAACTCAAAGAAAATTTCCCTGATTTGCTAGTAGTTACCGTAAACGAACGCTATAGCAGCCAGGAAGCTCGGCAGCGATACTGGGATATTTATCCACCTAAGGGCATTATGCAATTAGTGCCTAAGGGTATGCGATCGCCCAGTCGCCCAATTGACGATATTGTGGCGGTAATTTTGATCGAACGCTATCTCAACCGTTTAGTTAGTTAGCCCTACTAAGCATCGTTGAACATCTTACTGAATAAGCCTATTGGGTTTAACTTCCATTAATTTGTATCGCGGTCTATTCCAATCTCAGTGCTAATTTTAGCGGGTCTAAATGTTTCTCATAATTCTTGTAGCGTGCTACAGATTTGTTATAGATAGGCTGTCTCACCTGATCGTAACTAGCAGTTTTAGCAAACCGATTAGATTTATAAAAATTCAAACAAGCTTCATCCCATTCCAATCCCATGAAATCAACGATCTTGCGACTCATGGTTTCTTGATCGGCTACTACTTCTTCATACTGCACGTCCAGAATTGGGATATCTAAAACCTTCTTCCAATGCTCCATTAAACGCTCATATTGGCTGTAATACCAACCCAAATTGGCTAAATCGTATTTATACGGATGCGACCCCATAAAATCTTGGAAGTAGCAAGATAGACAAGTATCAAGTGGATGACGCATACAGTGAATGATGCGCGCTTTGGGAAACAATAGCGAAATCAATCCCAAATGCAGAAAGTTATGGGGCATTTTGTCGATGATTCTAGTGGCGGTATCTGACAATTGCCGCAGTCGGTAGAGATGCTCTTCCGCTAAAGTGCTAAGCAGATTGGGTGTCACTAATTGCACACATTCAGGATATGGAGTATCTGTACACGATCTGCTGGATAAATTATGTACCATTCTATGGATGTCAGAAAGTTCGCCAGCCCCAAATACTAACGGATGGCTGTCCAGGATTTGCTCTACTAGAGTCGTCCCAGAGCGGGGCATACCTACAATAAAAACTGGTAATTCAGAATTGTTGGCGGCACGGGGTAGTCTGGATAGGTTCTCTGGACTAAATGCTGTAATCAGGTTACTAAAATCTTGCTGACTAGTTTCAGGATCAAAATTTTGGGGTTCGAGTGAATTGCCAAGTTGTATACACCTAAAAGCATCTTCAAATGCATCCATATCATCATAAATTTGCCCCAGGTAGAATAACATCATTTTATGTGTATCTACCCGTAAATTGCCCTCACGGAGACGTTTTTCGAGCAAATTGATCGCTTCTTGTCTTCTTCCTAAACGACGGCTGACTGCAGCAAATATAGTTATCGCCTGTTCATTGACTTTCGATGAGTCTACAATCGGGCGCAGCAGATCGTAAGCTGCCTGAAATTCCCGACGCTTTTCTAAAATACTCGCCTTACCCAAGATTGCATCAACAAAGTCAGGGTTAATTGCTAAAGCTTGATCGTAGGATTCATTGGCTACAGCAAAATTTCCGCCTACTTGATAAGCTTTACCCAAATAATAATGAGTCCAACACAAATTGGGGTCGAGCTTTAAAGATGCCCTAAAAGCCTCGATCGCCTCATCAACTTTCCCAGTATTCAGGATTACACTACCGTACATATTGATCGTCTCAGGAGACTGGGGGGCTAGAGCGATCGCTTTTTGGCTATATTCCAGTGCTTTTTGGGACTCGTGCTTAATTAGATAGGCATGGGCAAGGTGGTAGTATACCGCTGCTAAATTAGGATTGACTCGCTGCGCGCGTTCGAGAAATGCGATGGCCTCATCTATGTTTTCTTGTTTAATTGCCAACCTACCCATCGCGCAGTTGGCCTCTGCATTGCTGGGATCGAGCACGAGGACTTGCTGAAATGCGGCGATCGCCTCAGGAATTTTTTCTTGTTTTTCGAAT
>JANMRU010000521.1:0-5777 GCA_031388585.1 Pseudanabaena sp. SOY_30_concoct_251
GCTTTTTTTAGAGTACCAGTAATAATTTCTGCTTCTGTAAGCGTATCTTCGACAATTAAAACTGACGTCATAGGTATCTCCCTTGTGTCTTCATAAATATCATTCCCTAAATCGGGCTCTCATCGTGCAATTCAATCATGAAACATTAGGACATTAAAGTTTTGGGGCTAAACTTTTAATCTTCTGTAACTTGATTGCGCAGATATTTGCCTAGAACTTGCTTAACTTTGTCTGCATCGGGTGGTTTGCCAAGAAAATCTGTGGCTCCAACCATCTTGGCTCTAACCCGATCTATCACGCCATCATGTCCAGTTAATATCACGATTGGGACTTCCTGGAAGGTAGATGTCTTGCGCAGAAAAGTACACAACTCATAACCATTAGTGTTGGGCATCACCAGATCCAGGAAAATCAAGTCCGGCTTACGCTTGAGCAGTAAACTTACCCCTTGTAACGGATCGATAATGTTGATCACCTCATACCCAAGCTTGGTAAGAATATATGACATTTCCTCGCCAATCATAGGGCTATCATCGATGCAGGCAATTAGACCTCTGTTTTGCCTTGGCGGTGGTTCCGCCGTACCTTTTTGAGTTGGGGGATAAGCCAGGTCGGGAATTTCTTTTAACTCAACGATGCCATCAATGATTAGGGGCAATAGCGATCGCATCACGGCAATCATCGATCTCTGCATCTTAAACGACAGATCCCAGAGCGTATTCTGACCGTTCAGCAGACTAACTAAAACCTTATAAGTTGGAGGGGTAATTGCTCCAGCATCCACCATCAGTTTTAGCTGATCTGGTAAAGCCAGGAACGGCGCAAAATCAAATGAGAAACCTGGCATCATATTCTGGATATGGCCGAGGCCAGCCATTTGCCATTTGGTTTTAGCATCGTAGGCGTGCTGGACTACTTGATCTACTGACAACAGAACTAATGGTTGCAGACCCTGCTTAACCGGTCTGCGGCTAGTCACAAGCGATCCGCGATCGATTAGCGTATACAGAACTTCCTGTACGCTGGAGACAACTAACGATTTCGCCTTTTCTGAGTCAATTTTTGACTGTTTGATGGCTTGATCTATTAAGTAAAACTCCCACGGCTCTGGCAGATTTGTGAGCGATCGCAACCAGGTTTCAGTAATAGCCTCGGGACAATGCTGTTTGATCGCCCGAAATAAACGTCTGGCTCGATGAGTACCGCCTGTGGCATAAATCATCCTACCCAGATATAGGTAAAAGTGCCAGGAAGTTGATGGATCTTTATCTGGGGTCACAATCAGATCGACTGATGCCCGCTCGTGCTGTAAGAGCTTTAGCTCGTTACTAATACCTGATAGTGCTGAAATTTCCGCTTCCATTAACCCCGAATCTCTCTTAAGCTAAAGTTTAAATGACCCACTAATGCGATCAGTAAATCTCAAAATCTAGAACTAAGGGAATTTAAGTCTAGAACCAAGGGAGTTAAGTATTATTTTGCTATGTCCGATCTCAAAGCTGCTTACTTAGCACAATATGAGCAATATCCTACCTGAGTTTTAGGGGTTGACTCATAGGTAGGCGATCGCTGGTTAAGTAAAAGGCTGCATTAAGTGGGGACTGTCACACATAATTACTCATAACCCTAACACTAATATTCCCAAAATGTACCCAAAAGTATCTTGTCAAAAATTTTCTTTGTAATACTTATAAACTTACGCACCGTGAAAGATAAAACCCGAATTTTAAGGGGTTTGGGGCAACGCCCCAATTGAGGGCGCGTACGGGACGTTGGCGTAGCCAATAGCCCTCAAACTCCCTTCTATTCATTTTTCCTGGATTTGACTGCGTAAGTCCTAACTGATGTTACGTAGAATTTTAACTGCCCCCTCATCCCCCAACCCCTTCTCCCACGTGGGGAGAAGGGGAGTAAGTCAAGTTTTTTCTTGTTCCCTCGCCCGTTCTGGGAGAGGGCGAGGGTGAGGGCTTCAGGTTTATCTGCGTAACATGAAGTCCTAATCCTAATTTTTTTAATAGTCGAGGTTGCCGATGTGTCTGGGTAGGCACCGATGCACTACCCCTAGGGAGATTCGGGCTCTAGGGAGATTGGGGTCTGATTAAATTTGCAAGCGTGAGTACAAATCGAATTTCGCCATAAGTATATTTACTCTGGAGATGGTCAAATATATCTTTGAGCGTTGCGGTCCCAACAATTTCGATCGCTTGCAGAATATCTGTTTGAGCTGCTTGAGATATAACCCTAGCGATCTCCGATCGCTCGCTGAGCTGTTTTGATTCTACTGCTTGGGTTAAATGCGTCCAGATCGTCGGGGCTTTGAGTCCGCGTTGGAGCGCGATTTGCTCGATATCTAAACCCTGCTGAAATAGGGTAAAGCTCTCTAACACCGTACCTGATATTGAGCTAGATGATTGTGGTGCTGGCAGAGTTTTTGGTGGTGCAGGATAGTCTTGTTGATGCGCTTGAATTAGTTGGGTAAAGATTTCGCCATACTGCGATCGCTTGCGATCGCCGATCCCCGATAGTTTGCCAAACTCAACCAAGTTGGTAGGCTGCTGCTGTGACATCAATCTGAGTGTAGCGTCATGAAATATGACGTAGGGTGGGACAGACTGGGCTTCGGCAAGTTGCTTGCGTTGTTGCCTTAACTTCTCATACAGAATCGTATCGATAGGGATATCGGCAGAGTTATCATCGGCAAGCTCTTTTGACCCTGCGCTACTCGATTTTAGTGCTTTTGATACAGCGATCGTGACTACATGCTGCTGGCGCATCACTTCCCAACTTTTAGCGTTGAGCTTGAGTACAGGATAGCCATCGGTCGTTTGCCCTAGTAAGCCCTGATGTAATAGCGATCGCCCCAAACTTCTCCACTCATCTTGGCTGCGGTCTTTGCCAATGCCATAGGTAGAGAGTTTGTCGTGTCCAAACTGCAAAATTCGCTCTTTGCGAGAACCACGCAGCACATCAATTATGTGCGCCATGCCAAAGCGTTCCTTCACCCGCGCCACGCAAGAGAGGAATTTCTGGGCTTCCACGCTCCAATCTTCGGTTGGTTTTGGCGATCGACAATTATCACATTGCCCGCAATTACCTCGCAACTGTTCGCCAAAGTAGCGTAGCAAAATGCTCCGCCGACAGTCAGTACCCTCAGCGTAGTCGATCGCCTGGTTGAGTTGCTGTGTTGCAATGCGTTGTTCCTGCTCAAGCGGTTGATCTGTCTCGCGATCGACTTTTTGGGCGATCATGAACTTAATTATTTCAATATCCTGAAGGCCAAAAAATAGGGTGCATGTGGCAGGGTCGCTATCTCTACCAGCTCGGCCAGATTCCTGGTAGTAACCTTCAATATTGCGGGACAGGTCGTAGTGAATCACAAACCGGACATCGGGTTTATTGATGCCCATGCCAAAGGCGATCGTGGCAACTATTACCCGCACATCATCTCGAATCCAGCGAGTCTGATTTTCGGCGCGATCGCGGCTCTCCATGCCAGCATGATAAGGTACGGCGGCGATCCCATCCATGCGCAATCGTTGGGCAATCTCTTCGACTCGTTTGCGGCTGAGGCAGTAGACAATACCCGCACCCGTCGTGTGCCGAATCTTGTTAAATAGCATTTCATAGGCTTGCTTATCGCCTTTTTTGTTGAGTACCTCGTAGTAGAGATTGGGGCGATCGAAGCTGGAGATATTAATTAGGGGCTCGCGAAGCTGTAATTGGGTCGTGATGTCCTGCTGTACTCGGGCTGTAGCTGTAGCTGTGAGTGCGATCGCGGGTACATTGGGATAGCGTTGACGCAATTGACTGAGCTGGCGATATTCTGGGCGAAAATCATGCCCCCATTCCGAGACACAATGCGCTTCATCAATCGCGAAGGCAGTGATGCCGACTTCGGCTTGGACGCGATCGAGAAATGCTAGAAATTTTTCGGTGAAAAGACTTTCTGGCGCGGCATAAACAAGTCTCATCGCACCATTCAGAATCGCCTGCGTGCGTTCCCACTTTTCATCTCTTGTTAGCGTGCTATTGAGAAATGTGGCAGGAATCCCATTGTTGGTCAAAGATGCGACTTGATCTTGCATCAGAGCTACTAGAGGGGAAACCACAAGCGTAATTCCTGACTGCACTACAGCGGGCAATTGGAAGCACATCGACTTGCCGCCGCCAGTTGGCATGATCGCCAACACATCACGTTTCGATAGGACTGCGGCGATAATCTCCTGCTGCCCTGGGCGGAAGCTGTCGTAACCAAAGTACTGTTTGAGCGCGGCAAGTAAATGAGAATGCGAGTCTGACATGGATTCCATCAAGCAGAATTACCGCGATTGGGCAATATAACTAACAGCATTGGCTGATTGCGTCACATACAACCTGGGTAGGCGATGCTTGAAACCGCAAAGGATTTCCCATGAGATTGTGCCTAGCGTATTTGCCCAGTCATCGGCTGTTGAACGCTCTGCCTTACCCAAAATTGTGACGGCATCGCCAACCTCTGCGGCAGGCACCTGGGTGACATCAATGAGGCACTGATCCATCGTAATTGTACCCACCTGCTGTACGACGCGATCGCGCACCACAACATTAATACGGTTGGATAACCCACGCGGCACACCATCAGCATATCCGATCGCCACGGTAGCAACTTTCATATTTGTAGGGGCAATAAACGAATAGCCATAGCTGATACCACTCCCAGCACTAACTTCTTTAATCTGGGTAATCCTGGCTTTTACCTGCATTGCTGGGCACAGATCGATTTTATCCTTCAAATGCTGGGCAGGATATAGCCCATATATGCCCAAGCCTGGGCGGACAATATCGAAGTGCAGGTTTCGATCGGCGAGCATTCCCGCTGTATTAGACAAGTGCAAGCGGCGAGGATAAATGCCTGCTTCATGCAATGCCTCAACTACTTTAGTAAAGCGCTGCTGTTGCGTTCTTAAAATCGTGCAATCCAATTCATCAGCGGTAGCCAGATGCGAATAAACGCTTTCTATTTCTAGTTGCGGCAACCCAGATACCAGTTGCACAAACTCCGTTGCCGATCTCCAGTCCGTACCCAAGCGCGACATCCCCGTATCGATCTTGAGATGCACCGATACTTGAACGTCAAGGGTTTGTAGTACCTCGTGAAATACTAGGGCTTGTTTGGGCGTGCAAATGGTTGCCTGGAGACGGTGTTCGGCGATCGCTCTCATTTCATCAACACTATTTGTCGCTCCTAAAATTGCGATCGGCGCCGTGATTCCAGCTTTGCGCAGTTGGATGCCTTCAGGAATTGTGGCGACTCCCAACCAACTTGCCCCTGCTTGCAGTGCTGTCTGGCTTACCCCAACAGCACCATGACCGTAGGCATCGGCTTTGACGATCGCCATTAGTTCTGTACTTGGCAATACCAAGCTCTTTAACTGCTGCACGTTATGTTTAATGGCAGCTAGATCGATCTCTACCCAAGCTCGATGGTTTTGCTTTAACATTAGCTTTAGTTCGTTTCCAAAGATTAATATAGCCTGGAATACAGTTATAGATATCGCCAATTAGGTTGGGATGGGGTGGAGGGGTTTTACCCCTCCGTGGGGGCATTGCCCCCACACCCGCAATTCAAATCTGTCAATAACGATCTAGGCGTTGGCTATAGCTCGACATCCTTAAGAGCACCTGAGTGAGTAAGTGACAGCATGAACAACCCGCCAACTCAGCCACACAAGGGAAATATTCTCATAGCCGATGATGGCCCAGATAGTCTCAGGCTATTGGCAAGCATTTTAACGGGT
>JANMRU010000498.1:0-1170 GCA_031388585.1 Pseudanabaena sp. SOY_30_concoct_251
CAGGTGGATCAAGCTGCCACCAACGTTAATTGAGAATCCTAACAACCAGAGGATGAAAAGTACACCAACGACAGTCCAGATAAGATTAGACATATATTCCTCCTTAATTCAGATAAAAGTGATGAAATTTGGTCAAAGGAAAAGATGGTTATACCCGCAAAAGTTGCGCTAGAAATTTACGATTCGTGATAAAAGATTATTCTGATTAGCGAAACAAGAAGATAGCTCAAGAGACCATAGGCTACAATCGCGATTACAATATTGACATCAAATATGTTTGCCCCAGCACCTGAAGTAGGACTAATGAATAAGGTGGAAAATGGAGCAATAAAAGGTGCAGATAGATTATTAATCAACTGAGCAAATTCGTTTTGGGGGTTAGCACCAAACAAACGCAGCAAGAACCGTATTACAAGCAGTATTTCCAGCATTCCTACCAGCCAGAAAATGCTATTAATTATCCAAATCAAGGCAGTATTCCGTCTGGCAGATCGTAGGTGCCTCTCCTCTTGATGAAGTCGGAAAGCCTCTTCATCATGCTGCAGGTCTTGTCGCCGCTCAAGATTGTTTTCATCATTGCGATCGTGACTCATACTTAGACCTCAGAATCAATATCTTGGCAATATAAATCATTCTGCTTCCTAAATCTATTCTACAATGTACGGTACATTTTCATGAATCATTCAGGATTGCTATACTTTCTGCATCGATCGAGAGAAAACTGGCTTGCGAGTTTTCAAGTTAAAGCGGAATCCACGAGGTAAGATGTGCAGCTTGACTCCACACACTGCGATCACTTCATCAACAGATTGGTGCATCCGCTTCCATTTTTAGTTTAATAGGCACCTGAATGAACTAATTAAATACGATACAAAACGTAACTGGAGATGCACAGGTTAAGCTCCATCGACTTTACCCATCAATTAAAGATTGATAAAACAATAGATATTCGACGATCTCCTGGAGTTTCTCTACATTGCAGGTCTGACCCCAACAAAGTTGTCGATCGTTTAGGGAGCGATCCACACTGAAGTGGTTAATTTTGTAAATTATCTATAGCAATCCGAAATCATTCATAAACGTAGGGCGGGCTTCAAGCCTTTGGGTAAGATCCCCACACTGCAAATCAAATTAGATTGCTATAGAATTGGTATAGAACCCATTTGGTAT
>JANMRU010000164.1:0-12714 GCA_031388585.1 Pseudanabaena sp. SOY_30_concoct_251
AGGTGGCTAGCTGTCAGGGTAACTTCGACTCGATATGCATTGAGACTACCCCAACTCGCTGGAGCATAACTGCTCGAATCCTTCAAGGACTTTGGTCGCAGCCAGTTGCTATTTTGCCCGAGGCGGAAACGCAAATCCGCCAAGCACTAGACGGATGGTTTCGAGATCGCGCCCTAAAGCAACTGTTTGTACCTCAACAAAGGGATGAAAGCTTGCTTGAGTTGCGAAATCAGACTCAAGTAGCGGCAGAGTCTGGGTTTATACGGCTAGCGATCACCAGCTCCGTCTCAATTATTGGCGGATTGCTAGGCATCATAGCTTGGTTCTTACTGGGCGTACAGCGAATTTTCTTTCCTGACAAATCTCCGTTTAGCCCAAAATCTACACCGCGAAAATGGCCAGTAAACTGGACTGGTGAAACAACTTGGGAAGTAATGATCCTGTGGATTAGCAGCTTTATAGTAATCTCGCAAGTCATACTCCCTATTGCTTTACAGCAGCTAGGTCTTTTGCCAAATAGCAATTGGAACTATAGAGATCGGGCAATGCTTGTACTCCTCCCTTACCTGCTCTCGATGGCACCGATGCTGCCCATTCTCGGCTTTTCGCTCAAACCGTTTATCCCATTAGCAAAACCCTGGTTTCGATTCGAAATTTCCCCCTTAGGTTGGATGAGATGGGGAATATTGGGTTATGTATTAGCTATACCCTTAGTAGCAATAATCTCCTTTCTCAGCCAGAAGTTGTTGCAAGGTCAGGGTGGCGGCAATGCGCTGTTACCAATTTTGGTGGAAAGCCAGGATGGTGTGGCAAAATTTATTCTGTGGGTGACGGTAGCGATCGCAGCCCCGTTTTTTGAGGAACTCTTATTTCGTGGGTTTCTGCTGCCATCGCTCACAAAGCTCACATCAGTTTGGCCTGCGATCGCAATTAGTGGATTTTTGTTTGCCCTGGCTCATCTCAACCTGTCCGATATTTTGCCGCTGACGATACTGGGTATGGTGTTGGGATTTGTATATATGCGATCGGGTAATTTACTAGCACCAATGCTTTTACATGGGCTATGGAATAGTGGAAGTTTCCTAGCTTTGTTGGCGCTTGGCGGCAAATAATATTGGCAAATGCTCAATTAATTAGCTTAAAAAGGGCTATCGTAGCATTTTAAGATTGGTATATGATTGAGTAAGCCTGAATCATGGCGCGATCGCTAATTACTAACACTTTTGAACTTTTGTCGTGAAATCTGTTTACAGATGGGAGAGTGCACCATTCATTAGTTAGGCATCTCGCGCTTCGGAATCCGACACATTAGTATGAGGTAATCTCATGGCTACAGAGACACCGAAATTCGACCCGTTCAAATATAAAGAAACCACCAAGCAGCAGTGGCAAACCGCTGCCGAAGCATGGCACCGTTGGAGTCCGACCCTCGCCACATGGCTGGATCCGGCAACGGAAACTATGCTGGACATGTCCAGCATAGTTTCCGGTAGCCGCGTCCTTGACGTGGCAGCGGGCGCTGGTGAACAAACGCTGGTCACAGCACACCGGATCGGCCCGTCCGGCTACGTGCTGGCGACTGACATATCAGCCAACATCCTTGAGTTTGCGGCGGCAGCAGCGCGCGCCGCTGGCCTGACGAACGTCGAGACGCGGGTGATGGATGGGGAGAACTTAGACGAACTGGAAGCAGATTCGTTCGATGCCGTGATCTCGCGCGTCGGTCTCATATACTTTCCCGACCAGCAGAAGGCACTGACGGGGATGCGCCGAGCGCTCAAGCCGGGCGGGAGGATCGCGGCCATTGTCTATTCAACAGCCGAGAACAATCGGTTCTTTTCAATTCCGATCTCGATCATCCGTAAACGCGCGCAATTGCCACCACCGTTGCCAAGCCAGCCGGGGCCTTTCAGCCTGGGCAGTCCGGGCATCCTTGAGGCGGCTTATCAGAGAGCCGGTTTCCGTGACATCCAAACCCGCGTTATTCCTGCGCCCCTACGCTTAATCTCGGCCTCCGAGTGCGTGCGCTTCGAGCGGGAGTCGTTCGGGGCACTGCACCAAATGATGTCGGGCTTGAGCGAGGCCGAACGGGAGGAGACTTGGCGAGAGATTGAGCAGGAGTTAGGTCAGTTCGAGGGTACTGAGGGATTCGAAGGGCCGTGTGAGTTGGTCGTCGGGGCAGGTGTTAAATAGGCGGGTAAGCCAGTGCCGACGGCCACCGCCTAACAAGCGGCTGCACTCGGAACGGAGGCAAATGCACTGGATATAGCATAATGTAAAGCCGTCCGGTGAGCCGCAGTCCGTTAGGTAATGCCCCCACATCCCAATTAAAAGCTGTTCTAACGATCTAGGCGTTGGCTATACCAGTAACTACCCCAGTGGTGGGGAGATAATCGTTTTAGTGAGGGGGTGACTATCCCTACCCCTAGCAGCAACTTTCCCTATTTAAATTGGCTTGAGAATATTAAGTAAGCCAAACAATTGTGAAGTAACTGCACCATATGCTGTGTCAGTTAACAAAACCTTCTAGAATTCGATTAAACCTAATACCTTACTAGGGGGTATAGATTTATGAAACTATTCGATTTGATGGCAAAATTTGCTCAATCTGTGATTGAGTCTGTAGCTCATCTGTTTAAACCCAGTAAAGATGACTATCCTGCGACTGGAGTGCAACCATTTACTGGAGATCCATCAGAAGAAATTATTTCAGGCTAAATATCCACCAATATAAAAACAAATACAAAAAATAGAGGTGATTTATTGCATAGATGCTGAAGGAGACTGTTTTAACAAATATCAAAATCAAAAAATTTGAGAACCCGTTTGAGAAATTACTTAAACGGGTTCTGTTTATATTGACTTCGCAGAAGTCTGCCCTAAGCCATCTAAGATTGGAAAATCAGCTCCGCTGCTAACTTATTCGCAACTGACCGATCCGTTAATAATTCCACTAGTTTCAGAGCAAAAGCCATAGCAGTTCCTGCCCCCCGTCCAGTTACGACTTGGCCATCAACTACTACCGGCATCGCTAAATACTCACCAACTTTTAACTGGTTCTCGACCGAGGGAAAGGAAGTAGCCTTCTTATCTACTAGCAAACCTGCTTCCGACAACACTAAGGGGGCTGCACAAACTGCGGCGGTGAGCTTACCTGCAGCCGCCTGCTGCTTTAGCATGTCGATAATACGTGGATCGTCTTTAAGCTTATAGGTGCCAGGTCCCCCAGGAAGAACGATCAGGTCAAATTCAGAGGGATCGATATGGGCGAGTAAGCGATCGCTAATCAGCGCGATCTTGTGAGAACCTTCTACAATTGCTGATTCAAGGCTAGCTGTAACTACATCAATGCCACCGCGTCGCAGTACATCGATAATCGTTACAGCTTCGATCTCTTCAAACCCTTCAGCTAAAGGTACGAGTGCCCTAGGCATTAATAGGCATCCTGCAATTCATAAAAATCAGGCGTGACATAGTCTTTGCGCATTGGCCAGCCAATCCAATCTTCAGGCATCAGAATGCGTTTCAGATTTGGATGGCCATCGTAAATAATGCCGTACATATCAAAGGTTTCACGCTCCTGCCAATCCGCCGTCTTCCAAATCCAATAAACTGATGGAATATGAGGATCGGTACGCGGGAGGAAGACCTTTATGCGTACTTCTTCCGGGCGCTCGACATTATCAGTCAGCTTTGCTAGATGGTAGACGCTGACAAGCTCTTCGCCTGGGCCCGCATCATAACCACATTGACACATCAGGTAGTTAAACCCATAGGCATACAGTGCAGTAGCAAAGGGCAAGAGAAAATCCCTGTCAACTTTGAGTACGGGTACTCCCTGATGATCCGAGCTTAAAAATTCGTGTTCAAACCCATTGGTAACTAGCCATTCGGAGACAGCACTAGTAGTGGCGATCGCCGTTGTTTCTTGATTATCTGCCAACGATCTCTACCTCCTGTTTGGCGATTTCTAGCGCGGGTAAAGGAATCCCAGATTCCACCAATGCTTTTGGAGGGGCAAGCCGAGTAGGCAATTCCAGATATTGACCAGTCAGAATTTCGGGCACAGGCTTCAGTTCATGCTTAATTGTGTGGTAGCGGTGGGTACGCTGAACGTTAGCTCTTTCCGTGAAACCCTCAGCCCCAATCTTTTTGCGGAGCTTGATAATCGCATCCATAATTGCCTCTGGTCTGGGAGGGCAGCCAGGAATATAAACATCGACGGGAATCAGCTTATCCACGCCGCGCACTGTTGTGTACGATTCCGTGCTGAACATGCCACCAGTAATCGTGCAGGCTCCCATAGCAATCACATATTTAGGCTCAGACATCTGCTCGTAAAGACGAACAAGGGCCGGTGCCATTTTCATGGTGACTGTGCCAGCCGTAATAATTAAATCAGCCTGACGTGGGCTAGAACGCGGTAGCAGGCCAAATCGATCGAAATCAAATCGAGAGCCGAGCATAGCGGCAAATTCAATAAAGCAACAGCTCGTGCCATACAGCATCGGCCATAAGCTAGACATTCTTGCCCAATTGTAGATATCGTTGAGAGTTGTCAAGATGACGCTGTTAGATAAATCCTGAGTGACTTGAGGTTGTTGTGCAGGATTAATTAAACGCTCTTTTTGCTCTTCAATACTGAAATCTAAGGCGACATTCTCAGGTTTCATGACCACTCCAAAGCTCCTTTTCTCCAGGCGTATACAAGACCTAATACCAAAATGGCGATAAAAATAATTGCTTCTATGAATGCCAGAAGACCCAACTGACTAAATGCTACTGCCCAGGGATACAGGAAGACGGTTTCCACGTCAAATATCACAAACACAAGCGCGAACATATAGTAGCGGATATTAAATTGGATCCACGCTCCACCAATTGGTTCGCAGCCAGACTCATAGGTCGTGCGTCCAGCAGCTCCAGACACAGCAGGGCTGACTAGTTTCGCAACTAAAATGCCGCTTACCGGAACAAGGGAACAGACTATTAGGAATACAAGAAGGTATTCGTAACCGTTTAAAACCAATAGATTTTCCTCCTGAATCCTTAAATCGATCTTGATCAATTATAGATTGACTGGCTCTTCGCAGATCGCGCTCATGAAAATTTGTTGCGAAGTTAGAATTTTTTTATAGCCCAAATAGTATACTTGGCAAGCAAAATCGAAAAGCGTCTTTACTTTAATTATATTTACTATTACTAACAATATCTAATATTAGGAGGCAAATTTGAGCCAAGGTTTAGCTACCCAGTTGCGTGAGGGCACTCAAAAATCTCACACTATGGCAGAGAGCACTAGTTTTATTAAGGGGTTTTTAAAGGGCGTACTTGATAAGGCTTCGTATCGTAAGTTAGCAGGCAATTTTTACTTTATTTATGCTGCCCTAGAAACCGAGCTAACTCGCCATCAAGATCACCCAGTCTTAAGCAAGCTTTATTACCGCGAATTGTGGAGAGAGCATAGCTTAGAAACTGACTTGGCTTATTACTGTGGCAATGATTGGCGATCGCAGATCCAGCCTTCTCCCGCCACGAAGAAGTACATCGATCGCATTAAAGAAGTATCAGAAACATCACCTGAGCTTTTGGTAGCTCATGCCTACACCCGCTATATGGGTGACTTGTCTGGTGGTCAGATCCTAAAGAAGATTGCCAAGCAAGCGATGAAATTAGAAGAAGGTAATGGTACAGCCTTCTATGAATTTGACACGATCAAAAATCATGGCGAATTCAAGAAGAACTACCGCGCCGCTTTAGATACATTGCCCGTAGACGAACAAACCACTACGCGCATTGTTGATGAAGCCAATCATGCTTTCCATCTCAACATGGAAATGTTTGATGAGCTTAAGGGCAACTGGCTAGTTGCGTTATGGCGCTTAACTTGGAATTCCTTGATGAGTCGCTTTCAACCCACTGCCAGCGAGCCAACCGCATCATCAACCGCATCGTAATTTTGGCAATAATCTGGCCAAAATATTAATTACTTTTTTCAAACTAAATTTAGCCTAGGGATATATGAACTATAGTCCCTAGGCAATTTTATTGCAGGGCATTTGGGTGGTGTTGCAAATCCAGTAATTGTCAATAGCTGGGCTATTAAAAATTTGAAATATTTGGCTCTTGATTTATCAACACACTGCAGTCAGATGTAGGACAGGCTATACATAAAAGTCTGAAGCCCGCAGCCCTTTGGGCGGAATTGAAGAACATGTCAGGGTTCCCCCCAGATTCTTGAGCATCGCCTTCAATCACTCTGCCTGTACAGGTGGAACATGTCCCCGCACGGCAACTAAATGGTAAGTTGATACCTTCGGACTCAGCAATATCAAGAATGAACTCATCTTCATCCACTTCGATGGTTTCATCGAATCCTTCTGCTTCATTAATTAGTCGGACATTGTAAACTGCCATATGCGTTAGCGTCCTTCCTAGGCTATCGTTTTGATTATCCTGAAGCAGATTAGCATAAGAATACTTGTACTTTCCTAACGAATCAGCTAACAAATTTACTTAACGGATTGGGTGGTGAACTGTGACTAGTTTGGTGCCATCGGGGAAGGTCGCCTCTACTTGCACCTCATGAACCATTTCAGGTACACCCTCCATGACGTCATCTCGCCCTAGCAATGTCGTACCGAAGCTCATTAGGTCAGCAACGGTGCGTCCATCTCTGGCTCCTTCTAAAATTGCAGCCGACAGAAAGGCAACTGACTCAGGATAGTTGAGTTTTACACCGCGTTCTTTACGCCTCTCTGCGACCAGAGCCGCTGTGAAGATCAGTAATTTATCTTTTTCTTGAGGCGTTAATTCCATAGTGTTTTAAGTTGGTGATGGAGTTTGAGTGCGGTATTTTAGATAGGGGGAGTGTGTTGCCAAATTCTTGGTATGCAGGCCGATTGCCCCATCAATGATAACCGCAACAGGTGCCATACTCCAATCAGCCAGGTGCGCACCTCCTGACTAGATGCGCCGCGATAGCGACAGAGCATTCCCTGCTCTAGTCGAGTTACGCCAAATTCCCCTTGCTTTATTGTGTGGGCAAGGATGCGTGAGCGATCGACAATGGTTGATGGCACAGATTGTCCGATAAATGCGAGGCTTCCTACTACTGGTTGAGCTGCTAAAGCATGAGGGCTATTCCACATCTCCGCACTACCGCTGAGGCGTTGCCGATCGATCCATAATGGCCGTCCCTGTTGCCATACTTCGGTACGCGATCGCACCAGTCCTTGCAAAAAACTTTCACCCCTAGCCGTGCGACCATAGCGGTTAATTTCCCAGCCGCACCAGATTGCTTGCGGCGCTAGCTCTATGTGTGTTTTTTGATGATAGATCGCACCATCAAAAATAATCGTTTCCTGGGGTAACCACTCTAGGTAAGCTCCTGAAGCAACTTGAATTTGAGTTGTTTGCTGAGATTCCTGGCCGTTACTTCGATAGATTTTAGCGGCGGCAGCAGTAGTAATCAGAGCATGGCTATGCTCTGCTAGGGTAATGTCAGCCGTGAGGCGATCGCCTCCCACCATCCCCCCGGCCGTATGCAGCAAGACACTATGACAAACGCGATCGCCTTCTGGATAAAAGGGTCTTTGCAGCTTCCAAGGGGCTTTGCTATAGCTATGGCTAATTTCTGTTGCGCCATTATAACTAGCAAAATCTAGTTCAAGTTTGCCTTGCCAGTTATTTTGTGAGGCTTGAGTTGCGAAACCAGAAATGCTTATGTTTGCCATTAAAAACACTCAATAGGAGTCCGTCAACTTTTAGTCGATGGGTAAACCGAAACTAGAAAGTTTCTGGGGGTGTATTTCTTGATGGAATGAAAACCCTCAAGAAATTCTTGACAGAACACTAGAAATAATTCTAGAAGTTGAATTGCATACGCATATTGGCAGCAAATACAGTAGGATTACTGCTGAAGTTATTGGGATTGAAGATGACATAGAGATTGGGCACGATTGCGATATTTCCGCTAATTGGCAAAAAGTATGTCGCTTCTAGATCGTATTGAATTCCTCCATTACCTGCCCCAGACACCAGAAAATTTCGACCACCTGTATAGTTAAAGGGCATTCCAAAAGAGATTGTTCCTTGGGCTCCTTCTTTAAACAAGTCGGGAAAAGCTAAACCAATCTGAAAAGCTTGTGATGAGATATTGCCCTTGCTACGCAATGGGTTAGAAGGATTGAGATTAGTATTGCTAAAACTATAACGACCGAATAGCCCAAAACCCTTACTAACCAGCCAGTCAAAGTTCGCAATATAGATATCTGATTGGGCATTATTTAGCCTGCCGCCGAAACCATCATCAGCTAAACCATTAATAGGAGCAAGCCCACCAACTTGACCATTAAAGGGAATCGGTTGTATGTTGACACGACTATATAAGAGGCGGAGGTTGAAGTCTCGACTGGGTGAGAATGTCAATTGGCCAGTCAGAATATTAGTACCGCCAAATAAGCCTTCATTGGGATTTGCCGCCGATCGCGTTCCTGGGAGAAATGTATTATTTTCAGCCAGGTAACCCACCATCAACTTTAGCTGGTCGCTCAAAGCAGTAGAAATCACAGCACCAGCGCCCTGTTTGACGGGACTGCTCAATGTACTATTAATCGAGTTAAACGTCCCACTACCATTAAAGAATAGGGTAAAGCGATTTTCATCAAACACACGATACCAAACAATCGCTGGGCCAATTTTTAGCTGAGTTTTGTCATTAAAAATTGGGAACGAGTAGGAAAACTCCTGAAGTGCAAATAAGTTGGAACCTGCTCCCGCTGGAGTTTGCACGGTAAATGGAGTACCCCATGTATTGAGGAATCCAGCACTTGCAAAGCCATTTTCGCTGTTGGGAGAGTCACCATTGCCTGCCACCAGTTGCGTTACAAGTAAGTCCTTGCCTGTAAAGGAGGTCTGGAAATTCAGCCACACGAGGTTGCTGAAGGTGACATTGGGATTGTTTCTTAATTCTGTTAGCGATGTCCCTGTGACTGGATTGCGACGTCCTACTTCTCGCCGTACTGCACTACTAGCAGTCGATCCAGTGATATTGATGAAAGCAAGACCGTTTAGTTTTGTCGTTGTCGAAAACTGTTGTGCTTCGATTTGCGCAGTTTTTGCTTCCAGTGTTTCAACACGACCGCGCAATGCAGCTAGTTCAGCGGCAAACTCTTCCTGTAGCTTTTGGACTGCTGCTAGATCTTCTTTACTGACCTTATCAGCTAATCCCGTTGTAATAATTTCGTTGATTTTGTCTAAGCAAGCATTCAAACCAGCCGCAAACTCAAAGCGAGTCATGGCTCGCTGGCCGCGATAGGTGCGATCTGGGTAGCCTGCAATACAGCCATATCTTTCCACTAAAGACTGTAAAGCTGTAAATGCCCAATCAGTTGGTTTTACATCGCTAAGCTGAGATACGGAAGTGACATTTTGAGCGTTTAGGTTGGGATTTTGACCCAAGAGATCGCGGTTTAATGTCTCAGTTAAGCTCGATTCTGGATTATCATCAACAGTGGAAGTGATCGCTGTTTTTGACTCTCTAGGAGGTGTAGGAGTTTCAGGATTCTCAGAAACTGCTACTTTTGAGATCGCGTCACTGATTGTTAATTTAGGATCTAGTTCGTTGGCAAGCGCGATCACTGCCGTAGCTAGAAATACTGACAAAACAGCTACTGGTAAAGCAAAAAATAATTTTAGGTTGTTCATTCATTTGTCTCCCCTGACACCATCATTCCATATTAATACCTAGGGAGACATAGAAATAATAAATAGTGTCATGAAAATTTAAAGCTTTATTGTCTTATTCACGACTAATTTTAGGGCAGTACCTTGCGGAATGTAATAGAATCGAGACTGCCGCATCACATTTTCAATCGCTTCACGATTGCCTGGTTTTGGCTGATTGGGGGCGGGAGCAGTTGACGCAGCATCGCTTGGATCGATCTCAGAACTATTAGGAATATTAGATTTTGTGGTTGAAGAGCTACTTGATGTCTGTTTAGGATTTTTAGGATCAATCGGCTCAACATTTGAACTTACAGTTTCTTCTTCTCCATACTTTAAGCCAGCAAGAGACGAACCATCGCGATCCAGCAGTGTAATTGACCCTGCTGGTAAGTCATACTCTTTACCGTCTACAACAATACTTACAGCCTCTAGCTCTGCAACTCCTTTAGAAGATAGGGGTCGAACCACAGCTATCAAAGTTGTCTCAGATGAAAATGCTACTTTCCCACTCGGGTTTTTTAGCGATTCCTCCAACCTCACAATAAATCTAGGGTTATTATTTGTCCTAGTGCTTCCAGAAAAAACAGCCGCGTTAACCAAAGAGGCTTTAGCCTGGCTGCCTGTTGTTAATGTCTTGCCAAGTTTATCGTTTGGTAATTCTGCTGCATTGGTTTGGCTAGAGATCTCGCTATTTACTGGTCTATTTGTAGCTAAGGCGAGTGGTGTTTGCGAATCCGTGGGATTTAGCGCTTCAGGGAGAGAATTAGGCAGAATCTTAAAGGGTGAAGGCGGTAGTTGCTGTGGTGAGATTGCTTGCAGAGGTTGACTGGATAAGGGAGGGGGAGCCGAAAGATTGGCAACTGGCTCAAATGAATTTTCTTTACCCCAGTACCTTCCCATTTGCAAACCAGTGAGATTGTGTTTAGACACTTTGACACTTTGGTCTTGGGGTAATCCTGTCATATAGCCAAACGTTACTAAAGAGATGGTTTCATCAGCAAAGGAGTAAGGCTTGTTTTTGGCTTGGTCTTCGGGAGTAACGGTAACTCTGGGAGTAACAATATTATTTTGATTGTTAGGGCTCGATAACGGAGGAAGTTTTGCGATCTGATGGTTGCGTATAGCTGTTGAAGCGATCACAAAAGAGCCCGCAAAGAAGCCGCCAAACAGCAGAGCTAACTTAGTAGAGGTGTATAGCTGCATAAGAACAGAATTATTTTTTGCGATCGCAGTGCCATTCTCCGATTTAGCTAGCGTAGAAATTTCGGCCGCCGCATTTTCGGTAGATGACATCTCACTTGTTGCCGAGGAAGCAGGTGACAGCTTATTTGAATTTGCTGAATTTATGTCTTTCATTGTTCCTGATCCGCATTTTAGTAAGCACAAGGGCGTGCAATATTCTTGGGATCGAGTCTAACACAGATTGAAATTGGGGCGAAATCGCTAAAGCGTAGCCCTAGTTCTGCAAAGTTCCTAGGCAAATACCCTAAGAACTTTACCTGCACTTTTTAATTGTTAAGTTCGTAAACAGGTGCGATCGCCTTTAGCCGCAATTTAGGATGATCCGACTCAACTTGATTGAGATTCCATTGATTCTTAAATAGTAAAACTGGTCGGTCCCAACTATCCTTAACGACAAAAGTGTTAAATAGCCTGCCGATCGCATCCAGAACTTCCCAGCCATCCTCCACCCAACGCGCCACAGAATAGGGCAATGTTTCCAGGAGAGATTCCACGCCATATTCGCTCTGGAGACGGAACTGGACTACTTCAAATTGGAGTTGCCCGACTGCACCTAGAATGGGATCGCGCTTGGCTTCGTCTATGGAGTACATAATCTGAATTGCTCCTTCTTCCTGGAGCTCAGATACCCCTTTGCGAAATTGCTTGAATTTTGAGGGATTGGGATTGCGTAGATAGGCAAATAACTCTGGAGAGAAACAGGGAATCCCTTCGTATTGGCGCTTGCTGCCGATGCAAATTGTGTCACCGATCACAAACATGCCAGGATTATTTAACCCAATTACGTCGCCAGCGTAGGCTTCAGCTATAATTTCGCGATCTTGGCCGAATAGCTTTTGGGCGTGGGATAGTCGAATCGTCTTACCCGTCCGCACATGGGTCACAGTCATATCTTTATCAAACTTGCCCGAGCATATTCTCACAAACGCAATGCGATCGCGATGTTTGGGGTCCATATTCGCTTGCAGTTTAAATACAAACGCAGAAAATTCCTCATCGACAGGAGAAATTTCGCCAATGCTGCTGTCATGCACACCTGGTTTGAGCGCATGTTCGATAAATGCCTTCAGAAATAGCTCTACGCCAAAGTTAGTCATGGCGCTCCCAAAAAAGATGGGAGTCATAGCACCACAATGTAGGGCTTGCTCGTCCCACTCTGCCCCCATGCTGTCCAGAACTTCCAATTCTTCTTTGAATTGAGCTAGTAGGTCGAGATCGATCGATGTTTCCCAACTGGGATCGTCGAAGGGGACGATCTGCACCTCTGCTTCCCGTTGACCGTGTCCGCTACGCTTGAACAGATGCACGGTATGGCTGGCGCGATCGTAAACACCTCTGAAGCGATCGCCTGTGCCAATCGGCCAGTTCATGGCATAGGGCGCTAGACCTAATTCTTTCTCAATCTCATCAAGTAGTTCTAGTGGTTCTCTGGCAGGGCGATCGAGCTTATTGATAAAGGTAAATATTGGAAGCGATCGCATTTTACACACCTCAAACAGCTTCCGTGTTTGTGTTTCTAAACCTTTAGCAGAGTCGATCAGCATCACAGCATTATCTGCGGCGGCGAGGGTGCGATAGGTATCTTCGCTAAAGTCTTTGTGGCCTGGTGTGTCGAGCAAATTAACGCAGCAGTCGCTATAGTTAAACTGCAGCACTGTGGAGGTAATCGAAATGCCTCTTTGTTGCTCTAGCTCCATCCAGTCGGAGGTGACATGGCGCTGCGATGCGCGGGCTTTGACTGCC
>JANMRU010000202.1:0-1221 GCA_031388585.1 Pseudanabaena sp. SOY_30_concoct_251
TTTTGTGCGCCAGGTCAGTGGGATCGCTAGGACGAAAAAGCAGTCCGTTGCGTTCGTGATCCACGAGTTCGGAGATCGCGCCAATATTCGAGGCTACTACTGGTGTACCCTTCGCAAAAGCTTCGATCGCTACCCTTCCAAATGTCTCATACCACTCGGAAGGAAACACTAGAAAGGCAGCATTACCGACGATTTCATACACTTCTTCCAAAGGTTTTCGCCCCAACCATTCAATTTCGGGCATTTCCTGTGCCGCCTCAGTTACCAACCCTGCCATTGGGCCGTCTCCTAGGATTTTGAGCGGGATCTTGCGATCGAGTTGCCGCCATGCCTCCAGCATTACTCCTAGACCTTTTTCGACCGACAACCGTCCAACAAATACAGCATAGCCACCTTTACCTTCACCAGGTGCAGGTGCGGGATGTAGGAAGTTAGTCTTGAAGGCAAGTTTTTCGATGGGTAAGCCCCCCTGAATAAACTTGTTCATCGCAAACTGACTGTAGACAATGAACGCATCTACCGCCTTACTCCAGGTACCCAGCAGGGAGTGAAAACTCACGGTTGCTGCCACCATCGCACTTGCACTCCGACTACCTCGATAGCAGCCATGCATAATACCTGGTAACGGCAGCACTTTACCCAGACAATCTTCACAAACCCGCCCTTCTCGGAAAAAGAGAGCATTAGGACAGAGCAGTCGATAGTTATGCAATGTTTGCACCACGACTACACCCTCATCTTTAGCAGCATAATAGGCTGCGGGAGAAATCAAGGGAAAGGTGTTGTGAAAGTGTGCAACTTGCGGCTTTTTTTGTCGGATTAGCGATCGCAATTCATCGTAAACCGTGCTGTTCCACACCGTATTTTTTACCAGCAAAAGCGGATTTGTCCCAGAAATCTGGTCGTTGTCGAGGGTGTAGCGCAAAACTTCATGCCCGTGGGATTCTAGTAGAGCGCTCTCCGTAGCAAAAATTTGCTCTTCGCCACCGGGTTGCAGGTAGTTGTTATGGACGGTTAAAACTCTCATTTACAAACCAACCCCGACTGATAGCGATGTCGCTCTAACCACTTCTTCATAAAGCTGGCAGATCTGCTGTCCGCGGCTCTCCCAATTATAGAACTCCTTGACTCGTAGTTGACCTGCTTGCCCCATTGACAAGCTCAGTTCAGGGTCATTTGCCAATCGCACCATTGCTGCTGCCAAACCTTCCACGGCAAGAT
>JANMRU010000215.1:0-4441 GCA_031388585.1 Pseudanabaena sp. SOY_30_concoct_251
TGTTAGTCATTGATATTCAAGGTCAGAAAATTGGTTTTGGGTTTGCTCCATTCGTAATTGCGGAAATGTCCGGCAATCACAATCAATCTCTAGACAGAGCTTTGAAAATTGTTGAAGCAGCAGCAAAAGCGGGAGTTCATGCCCTCAAAATCCAGACCTATACTGCTGACACGATGACTCTAGACATGAATGAAGGCGAATTCTTCATTAGCGATCCTCAGAGTCTCTGGAAGGGGGAGTCTCTCCATAAACTCTATCAACAAGCCTATACACCTTGGGAATGGCACAAACCTATCTTTGATCGCTGCAAAGAACTAGGAATCATTGGTTTCAGTACTCCATTTGATGCTACAGCAGTTGATTTTCTTGAATCTCTAGATGTTCCTTGCTACAAAATTGCTTCTTTTGAGAATACCGATTTACCGTTAATTCGCAAGGTAGCAAGTACGGGCAGACCGATGATTATCTCCACAGGGATGGCGACTGTAGCTGAACTAGATGAGACTGTCAGAGCGGCTAGGGAAGAAGGATGTGAAGATATAGTTCTACTCAAATGTACTAGCACCTATCCTGCAACCCCAGAAAATACCAACATTGCGACGATACCCCATTTACGTGATTTATTTGGGACTCAAGTTGGGCTATCGGATCACACAATGGGAATTGGGGTGGCTGTAGCTAGTGTGGCGTTGGGTGCAACGGTCATCGAGAAGCACTTTACACTAAGTCGCGCTGATGGTGGCGTGGATGCTGCTTTTTCGATGGAGCCAGAAGAAATGCGGCAATTAGTAATTGAAACGGAAAGAGCATGGCAAGCAATGGGTAAGATTAGTTACGGTGCTACTGAGGCAGAGAAAAAATCATTAATGTTTAGGCGATCGCTCTACATTACCCAAGATCTGAAAACAGGAGATGTAATGACACGAGAAAACATCAAAGCAATTCGTCCAGGATTAGGCTTGCCCCCAAAATACTATGACGTTCTGTTAGGAAAAGCCGTCAAACAAGATGTAAAGAGAGGCTCTCCTGTCAGTTGGGACTTATTAGATTGAGTATGGATAAATTATTTAGAAAAATCTCTCTATTTGTTCAGCGATCGCCTGAAGTTGTAGAATATTCAGCATGTTGGCGAGGAACTACCATTGGAGTGCAAGCCGCAGAAGCCTTTATTCTAGGCAGGAATTTAATAAAATGAAACCAGTATCACCGTTTAGTACGACTAAATTAGATCAAATTCTAGCCGATCAACTTTTGCAAACAGAAAAAGAACGCCAATTCTTATTACAGAAAACTTTAAATTGGCTGGATAAGTTTGGCTCGAAGTATGGCATCCAAAAAGCATATATTTTTGGCTCTTTAACTCAACCCAAAAGATTTAATCGTCAATCTGACATTGATGTTGCGGTTGAACAAATTAATCCTGATGACTACTTCTCTGTTATTAGCTTTATGTTTGAAGCAACTGGGAGAGAGGTTGATGTGATTGAAATTAACAAATGTCATTTCGCTAACCAAATTCGTCAAACAGGGATTGTATGGACAGCAACAAATTAACTCTTTTAAGCGTCGATCTGAACGCTCAAATGTCTAATATCAAAGTGATTCATCAAAAGATAGTTGCTAGATCCACAAGACTGCAAAGTGATGATGAAACGATACTCGAAAGTATTGCCTATCAAATCCATAACCTTTATTGTGCGACAGAAGATCTACTTAAAATAGTAGCTGGATATTTTGAGAATAATATTAGTGACTCAAGCCAATGGCATAGTTTATTACTTCAGAGAATGTCAATAGAGATTCCTAATATACGTCCTGCATTCTTGACATCAAAAACATATTCTATTTTAAATAGTTTAAGAGGCTTTCGCCATTTTTTTCGTCATGCCTACGGTGCGACTATAGAATACGATCAGTTAAAAAGCAATCTAGACAAGTCATTAAACCTACTTGCAAATCTTGAGTCCGATCTAAGCCAATTCATCACTAAGTTTTGCAATCAAGAGCTCGATCATGAAAACAACTGAGATTCAAGGTGGAAAAATTGGTAAAGACTAAAGGTGGAAAAATTGGTAAAGACTATTTGTACTAGCAATATCTGTGCATTACGCAAGACAGTAAAGCAGGAGATATGTTTAACCCCAAAGAATCTAAGAGATGTAGTCCTAGATTGGGAATTTCACCTAAGTACTATGCCGCAATTTTGGGCAAGCAAAATATGCGAGATATTCATTCTGGGAAGCCAAGGAGCTAGGATTTACTAGGATGAAATTTCTCTTGGAAATATTAAAATCTGTTCTAAATCACCGCTTTTGGCTATTTTCGCTCAATGAGCTAAAAATTTCATTCAAATTGTTAATCAAAAAATATAATCAACGATCACATCTTGATCTGAGCAAAGTTGCATGGATCGATCCCAGTGCCCAAATTATTTTCCCAGAACATTTAGACACTCATGCTACTAAGATCATCCTTGGTGAAAAAGCAGGCATTGGTCGTCGCGTCGAGTTACAAGTAGGTGCAGGGAACACTATTTACGTAGGTGACTACACAACTATCAATGATAACTGCGTCATTTTAGGTGATGTGCATATTGGAAGTTATTGCCTCTTGTCTTGTAATGTTTTTATCTCATCAGGCAATCACCAAACACGCATTTTCCCAACTTGGCTGATTAGAGATCAAGACCATTGGGCAGTTCACCATCCCGAGTTTAAGGAAAAATGCAACAGTCCTGTGTACATTGAAGAAGATTGTTGGATAGGATGGGGGACTTTCATTAAACAAGGAATTTATATTGGGAGAGGAGCCGTTATCGGTGCATATACGCTTGTAACCCATGATGTTCCTCCGTATAGTATTCAGATTGGCACTCCAAATAGAGAACTTGCTAAAAGGCTTGATTTTCAGCCATCAGATTCATTAGATGCCTTGCAGAAAGATCATCTACCTTATTTTTACAGAGGGTTTTATTTAAAACAAGAAGATATTACTATTGGGAGTCAGCATAGTGTTATTTTCGCTAAACAAGAAGCTCTAATCATTATGAAAGGAGGGGATTATAAAACCTTACGGATGTTAGGTAAGTTAGTGAGCGTTAGCTATCTACATTTACGTATTACTTACAATAATATGACAATAAATGAAATTATTATAGACCGAACGTTAAAGGATGATCGACATTTTGAGAGAGAACTAATAATAGATACCTCTAGGGGAAAGAACAGATACTTTGCATTTCCCAAAATATTAGAAGAATTTAACAAAATCTCCATTCAAATAATCTCACATATTACAGATCAAACACTAAACAAGAGCATGAAGGCTCACTATGGAATATCTCGAATAGAACTACTATGAAGAACTTACTATCTCCAGTCTATTGGATGATTTCTTTCCTAGGAGGATATTTAGTCTTTATCCTTACGGGGAAAACTCCTTTACGCGCTTACAACCATTTCAGGAGACTAGCTTGTGCCACTGATGGTAAGTTAAACTTGTGGTTTGCAAAGCTAGAAAGTTGTTTTTCACCGCCTTATATAATAGAAGATGAATCTGGGATTTTAGATTTGTCAAGTGACAGAAAAGCAGATATTCTGCATAACATCAACGAAAAAGGCTTTTATGTATTTTCGGAAAAATTGCCAGATCGAATTTGCAAAGAATTAGTCAATCTTGCTTTAAATACTCCCGCTTTCACAATTCCTACTTATGCATCTAAAGCTACTCAATACAAAAGGCATAAGCCGATCGCTACAAAATATGACTTCCCTGAACAAACTCTTTTAGAGAATCAGCATATTCAATCTCTTGCTACAGATCGATCAATCTTCACAGTTTCTCAAGGTTATTTAGGTGCAAAACCAATTTGTGATTTAGTCGCTATGTGGTGGAGTACTCCATATTCGCCCATAGCGAGTTCTGAGGCAGCACAACTTTATCATTTTGATATGGATAGGATCAAATTCATTAAGTTCTTTATCTATTTGACCGATGTTACTCCTAAGAATGGTCCACACTGTTATGTTGCTGGATCGCATAGAAATAAACCAAAACTACTACGACGAGATGGTCGGATTGCTGATGCAGAAATCGAACAATATTATCAACCCAATGAAATCATAGAAATTACTGGAAAGGCTGGAACTATCATTGCTGCTGATACAAGTGGATTTCATAAAGGTAAACCTCTCAGCCATGGAGATCGATTGATGCTTCAAATAGAATTTTGTACTAGTTTATTTGGAGAACGGCATCAAAAAATTATTATAAATGAAAAATTTCAAGATGACTTTGTCACAAGAGCCAAAAGATATAAGCATACTTATTCTCGTTTTTTGTCAAGAAAATAGGTTTGTACCATGGAAGGTTTACTAATTAAACTACTTAGATTACTCGACAGGCATGAAAAGATACAAGTCGTTTTCATGTTTTTCTTGCT
>JANMRU010000229.1:0-1169 GCA_031388585.1 Pseudanabaena sp. SOY_30_concoct_251
TCTCGCAGTTAACCGTTGTAAACAGCAAACACTTACTAATATTTAAGAGTAAGGGCAAGAACTTTCCTGCGATCGCGATCGCCAGTACAAAAACTAATAGTTGTAGCGCTTAAGATATTTGTAAGGATGGTACTTTTGTGGAAATGAGAGCCTGTCAGTATAGCAATCACGTAATCAACCAATTCCTTGATATCTTTGGGATAGTTACCAATGGAGGAAGTTAGCAATTCTATCGCCTAAGACTCGATGGAACCGTGGACGAAACTGAGATCTATGCCACAGGCAACATGGCCGACTTATTAGGGCGGTTGCATTATATTTTCCAATTATGCGAACAGAATCTATCAGTTCAAGCTGTCTCTTCAAAATGATGATGACTACCATCAAGCCTGATGGTAGTCATGTGCAAGCAGTATATCAGGTAGTTTTCTTAGACGGAAACAGGCTGCCACTCAAGGCTTTCTAAGGTATTGGAACGTTCTAGAGCGCGCTCAAAACTATCAAGTTTTGGTTCGATTTGCAGAGGCTCGCCCACATAACCCTGAACGGCTTCCGTGGTCTTAAGACCATTGCCAGTAATGTAAACAACCGTAGTCTCATCTGGATCGATCTTGCCAGACTCTATGAGCTTTTTGAGTACGGCTACTGTAGTGCCACCAGCGGTTTCCGTGAAGATACCTTCAGTCTCAGCCAGTAGCTTAATACCAGCGATAATTTCATCATCGTTGACAGAGGCAATATTACCGTTAGTTTTACGGGCAATATCGATCGCATAAACACCGTCAGCAGGGTTACCGATCGCAATACTCTTAGCAATGGTTTTAGGCTTCACGGGTGTGATAAAGTCACGTCCTTGCTCAAAGGCAGCAGCAATCGGAGAACAACCTTCAGCCTGAGCACCACTGAAGCGCACGGGTTTCTCATCAACTAAGCCGACTTTGACGAATTCTTGGAAGCCCTTGTATATCTTGGTGAATAGCGATCCAGATGCTAAAGGTGCGACAATATGGTCTGGTAACTGCCAGCCTAGTTGCTCGATTGTTTCATACGCTAAAGTCTTTGAACCCTCAGAGTAGTAGGGGCGGAGGTTAATGTTCACAAAGCCCCAACCGTAGGTATTCGCTACTTCTGAGCAAAGGCGATTAACCTGATCGTAATTGCCATGCACC
>JANMRU010000197.1:0-4067 GCA_031388585.1 Pseudanabaena sp. SOY_30_concoct_251
CAAATATCCTGCGGCTTGCTGTTGCAAGCTATGTGGTGGTGGTTCCAAGTCATTAAGATCGCCCATGAATTGATTATTTAGTGAATAGCACCGAAGCAAGCCCTGAACTAAAGTTCGGACTAAAAGCTAAAGTAATTTAAAACTGTGTTAAATTCTTAATGGATGAGGGATTAACTTGTTTTATAGCTATCGCAAATTCGGGTAGGACGGGGGGGAGGGGTAGAACCCATCTGTGGGGGCATTGCCCCCACACCCCCAACTAAAATCTGTCAATACGATCTAGGCGTTGGCTATAACTGTTTTAGCGATAAGCCTTGCAATAAATTGCAGGCTTAGCGCTCAGCAAGATTCAATTATTCATTGCTTTCGGGAAAGAACCCAAAGCTGCACTAACTCTCTTTATAACTTCCCCCCAGTTACCTCGCTCTGATTGCCGAAATAATCGCATCGTGGGATACCAGGGAGTATCTTCACGTTCTAAGAACCAGCGCCAATCAGGAGCAAAAGGTAGTAGGTTCCAGACTGGTTTGCCCATCGCCCCAGCCAAATGCACGATCGCAGTATCCACAGAAATCAGTAAATCCAATTGTGCTAGCAGGGCTGCCGTATCGGTAAAATCTTTAATTAGTGGACTCCAATCATGAAGGCGATCGCGATTTTTAAATTCAGCAATATCCTTAGCATTACCCCCAACTTGTAAGCTATAGAGCTGCACGTTGGGTATGTCAAGCAAGGGGGTAAATTCTGATAATGGACAGGATTTCTTGTGATAGAACCGCAAAGAATCAGGTTTATCTCGATAACCACTTGCCCACGTAATGCCTACATTTAAGGCTTCTATCGGCAAAGCGTTTGTTGCGATTCCCTCACAATGCCATATATCTGACTGGATGTAGGGAACTTGGGCGGGTATATTTTTAACCGTGGTGTGCATCAATTTAGGCAGACTGAGCATTTGAGCGTGGACATCAAATTCTGGCAATGTTTCGCCTTCCGCGATCGCAAATTCTACAGATGGCATACTGGCAATTAATCGCACCAGATTAGCCGGACATCTCACGATCACTCGCCCTCCTATTTGTGCCAACATTGGCGCATAACGGACAAATTGTAGAGTGTCGCCAAAACCTTGCTCTGCCCAGATTGTTATTCTGCGTCCGTCCAAAGGTGAACCATCCCATACAGGTTGAGCAAAATTGGGTTTGGGTATATCTTTATGTTGCCAGCGCCATTCATACTCAGTTAGACCATTTTGGAAGTCACCGATCAAAATTTGGGTCATCCCCAGATTGATATGGGCAGTCGGATCGTCAGGGTCGAGGCTAACTGCCGTGTGGAGATGGGAGAGAGCTTCTGGAATCCGATTTTGCTCGCACAACGCCACACCTAAATTGCAATGGGCATCACCCAGATTGGGTTTGAGGGCGATCGCCCGATCGTAAGCAGAAATAGCAGCGTCTAGGTTATCCTGCTTAAACAAAGTTTCACCAAGGTTGCAGTGTGCTTCAGCAAGAGTAGGTTTTAGGGTAATTGCTTGCTGACAAGCGTCGATCGCTGCATCTAGTTGCCCTTGACGCATGAGCGCCACGCCAAGATTGGCATGTGCTTCGGCAAGATTTGGCTTTAGGGTTATTGCTCGCTGACAAGCAGCGATCGCCGCATCAATTTTTTCCTGCTGAATCAGCACATCAGCCAGGTTGCAATATGCTTCTGCTAGTTCTGGCGCGATCGAGATCGCGCGATCGAACATTGCCACTGCTTCCTCCAGTTGCTTCTGCTTGTTGAGCGCAAGCCCCAGGCTGCTATAAGCCTGCGCAAAGTTGGGCTGGATTTTAATTGCAGTTTTGAGATGGGCGATCGCAATTTCCAGATTGCCTGCCAGATTGTCTGACTGTGCCAATAGATCTCCAAGGCTAAAGTGAGCTACAGCTAGGTCAGGTTGGAGTGCGATCGCTTTTTCCAAACTGGTTATTGCTTTTGCAAGATGTTCTTGAAGGCGAAGCGTAATGCCCAAATTGTAGTGAGATGCGGCTGAATTTGGTTGAATATCGATGAGTTGCTGCCAACATTCTACAGATGCACTCAGATCTCCCTGGTCGGTTAATACAGCCCCAAGATCGGCGATCGCTTCAACAAAGTCGTTTTTTTGCTGCACTGCTCTGCGATAGCAGACAACCGCCTCATCCGGGCAACCGTTTTGGACTAAAGCTTTACCCATTTGGTAGTGCTGCACAGGAGTAAGCAGATCTGGCTGGATTGCTAAGGCCAATAATTGATGTTTTATCGCAGAGGTTGCATCACCCTGCTGCTGAAAAATACTACCAAGATTCCAGTGAGCTGCAACAAAGTCATCCTGTAGCGCGATCGCTTTTTGATAATGGGCGATCGCCTCCTGAAGTAGCCCTTGTTGGTGGCATAGATTACCAGATTGGGCATGTATAACGGCCAACTTGCGTTCACTAGCTGTCGTCATAAGCGATTTCTCCTCGTCCCGATAAACAATCAATCTTGCTCAGCTTTAATCGAATTACACTTTACTGCCTGACTAAAGTTTCACAAAACATTTAGAATCAAATTTAGTAGGACTTACGCAGTCAAATCCACAAAAAAACAATTGAAGGGAGTTTGAGGGCGTTGCCCTCAATTGGGGCATTCCTCCAAACCCCTTAAAATTTGGGTTTTCTCTTTCAGAAATCTAACAGTCAATTCCAGGGCACAAAAAAATATGTTCGATGAAATCTCCGAAAAGTTTGAAGCTGCATGGCGCAAGCTACGCGGACAAGACAAAATTACTGAGTCTAATATTCAAAGCGCGATTCGGGAGGTGCGTCGAGCATTATTGGAAGCCGATGTCAGCCTCAATGTTGTCAAAGCTGTAGTTGAGCGCATCGGCAAGGAATCTCAAGGCGCTCATGTCGTGGCCGGCGTGCGCCCCGACCAACAGTTCATCAAAATTGTCTATGACGAATTGGTGCAACTGATGGGCGAGTCAAATCAGCCCCTTGCTGAAGCTGATACGATGCCAACCATTATCTTGATGGCAGGTTTGCAGGGTACAGGAAAAACTACTGCGGCCGCCAAACTTGCCCTCCACCTCCGCAAGCTAGATCGCAAAGCCCTTCTCGTGGCAACAGATATATATCGTCCTGCCGCGATCGACCAATTAATGACTCTTGGCAAGCAGATCGATGTGCCAGTATTTGAAATGGGTACAGATGCCAATCCGATTGAGATTGCCCGTCAAGGGGTGGCGCGGGCAAAGGAACTGGGTCTAGATACCGTAATTGTCGATACGGCAGGCCGCCTGCAAATTGACGAGGACATGATGGCAGAGCTAGTCGGGATTAAGAAAGCAATTAAGCCCCATGAAATTCTGCTAGTTGTGGATGCGATGACAGGACAAGAGGCAGCCAACCTCACGCGCACTTTCCACGACCAGGTTGGTATTACAGGTGCGATCCTCACAAAACTAGATGGCGATACCAGAGGTGGTGCAGCCCTATCAGTGCGGGAGATCTCAGGTCAACCGATTAAATTTATTGGGGTGGGCGAAAAAGTCGAAGCTTTGCAGCCCTTCTATCCCGAGCGCATGGCATCCCGCATTTTGGGTATGGGTGACGTACTCACACTGGTCGAAAAAGCGCAGGAAGAAATCAATATCGCTGATGCCGAAAAATTACAGGAAAAGATCCTGTCGGCCAAGTTTGACTTTGATGACTTTCTCAAAAATACCCGCATGATGAAAAGTATGGGTTCATTTGGCAGTCTGATGAAAATGATTCCCGGTGTCAAAATTAATGATGCTCAGCTTCAGGAAGCGGAAAAGCAACTCAAGCGTTGCGAAGCCATGATCGCTTCTATGACCAAACAAGAGCGACAAGATCCAGACTTGATTGCCAGAAGTCCTAGCCGCAAGCAGCGCATTGCCAAAGGTTCTGGCTATGCCACACAAGACGTTACCAAGCTAGTTGCTGATTTTCAGCGGATGCGCGGCATGATGCAACAAATGGGGCAAGGCAAAATGCCTAACATGCCTGGAATGCCCAGTTTTCCTGGAATGCCTACTC
>JANMRU010000235.1:0-1819 GCA_031388585.1 Pseudanabaena sp. SOY_30_concoct_251
CAAACCTTGATCGTTCTTCCCAAACTGTTTGAGTGTCATCCAAGCAAATAGGATGATAACTTTGTGATGGCTAAAATCTGGAACTACTTATGAAATAAATGGTTGGAATCCAATTGACACGTCCACGGCTTCATAGTCGGCGGAGTTCAGCGGCGACCCATTAACTCTAAACAAAGTGAGAAGAATTTGTTCGCCGCTGCAACGACTTGTTATCTCGCTGGCGCTAACTCCTATCTTTCATACTCATGCCTGCCTTCGGATTCGTTCTTGAAGACGCGCAACGACATCTGAATTCAGGTCAGCTTCTGGCTCCATTTGCTCGCGTGTCGCCAAAATAGACTCAATTTCAGCAGACGAAGCTTGTCCTAACTGCTTGATCAATAACTGGAACGCCTGCTGTTGCTGTTCAACTTCTACTTCCGAGACGACCTGAATCGCATGAGCCAATGCTGCCTGACGAGTCAGTGCATAAACAATGTACTGATTCAGTGATACCCCTTCGCCTTCAGCAAGATAAGCAAGCTGTTGATGCAACGTTTCAGGTAATCGTAAGGTTAATCGACTCATAGCTTTTCTCCTCATGCTAATAAGTTCACGAATTGCACAGGTGTCATTACTCGTAGCCCCAATGACTCTTGCGCGCTCCGAAAATCTCTAATATTAGACGTAACTACAATTGCACCTGCATTCATTGCACAATCAATCACTAAATCGTCACCTGCATCAGGGGAAGTCGGTCGCCACGAGAAATAAATATTCGTGTATTGCGTGACACTGAGAAGCCTCCCTAGCACAGGTTGCAGAGTAAACCAGCGTTAATCCGAGAGCTTTCGAGACAGCACATCATCTTATTCTTTGGCTAGCGCATTGGATACACAAACAACCATCAGCCCAGCCAACCAAGCGTCAATAATCAACCCTGAAGCCCCACCTTGTTTGGTGAGACCCTCAAACACAACATTGGTATCAACAACAATCCGCAGCAACGGCAAACTAGGCATGACACTACTATAGCACCGCATGTAGTGTCAAATTATTGACTTACCGTAATAATCTCAAAAACTTACAGATAACTTTGAAAGAACGCCCAACAGTTGAAACGAAGCGAGATAACGGCTTTGGCTTCAGCGGCGGCACAGATTTTTAAGTCATAGCCAGAGTTTTGAGGGAGTCCGCTGCAAGCCATTGTTAGGCAATACTATGGCAAGGATATCTTAGGCTCATCAACCTAATTGTGTAAAAGTTAGCAGATCTGCTTAGGAATATTCCGGACTAGGATATCGCTCTCCAACCGATAGGTTACATGTTCGCACTTAAGTAATATTTAATAATTAAGTTATAAACTCTTCTCAATACATGCATATTCCTCTTCCGTCAAACATAACCCCTTGTAATATTGAGAATCTTCATAATCTGAAGTATATCTTTCCAACTCTTTCCCATAAACTTTCTCAAGCTCGTCAAGGGTTTTAATCTCTTTCTTGTAAAGAGATAATTTAAGTTCTCTGTACTCTTTAGCCGTCAAACGTAACCCTTTGTAATATTGAGTAACTTCAGAATCCCAATCATATCATTTCAACTCTTTCTCATAAGCTTTCTCAAGCTCGTCAAGGGTTTTGATCTCTTTCTTATAAAGAGATAATTTAAGTTCTCTGTACTCTTCAGTCGTCAAACGTAACCCTTTGTAATATTGTGAATTTGCAGACTCTAAATCATACCATTTCAACTCCTGCTCCTCAGTACAGGACAAAAGCTTGCAAAAGAGGAAGGGAAGGGGTTTCATAGGAAATAACAACACAACCAAGAAACCCCATGGAAG
>JANMRU010000269.1:0-12075 GCA_031388585.1 Pseudanabaena sp. SOY_30_concoct_251
GTAGTTAATCGTCGCAGCGATCTAATTATCAGTGGTGGGGAAAATATCTATCCCACAGAAATAGAAACAGTTCTCTCTCAGCATCCTGCCATTTTAGAAGTCTGCATTGTTAGCACCGAAGCTCCAGAATGGGGACAGATAGTGACAGCCGTGGCGATCACCAAGCAACCGATTACATTAGATGAAATTCAAACATTCTGTTCATCCCGCCATCTCGCTCGGTATAAATTGCCCCGCATCCTACATGTGGTAGATGCACTACCCAGAACAGCGAATGGGAAGCTGAGTCGGCAGAGAGTAAGGGAATTTATCGTAAAGATCGTTGACAGTTGAGGATTTGCGCTTGACAATTATCAAAGTTCAGTCATTGATGATGGCTGCTTGGGAAGCCGATCGAGCATCAAGAATGCAATAGGAGAAGTCACATCGATGGTACAAGAAATACAAAAGCCGCTAACAGCGCCTGAAACGGCAACTGAGACGGCCTGGACAATTCAGGATAGTGAGGAACTTTACCGCATCGAAGGTTGGGGCGATCCCTACTTCAGCATCAATCAGGCAGGCAACATCACTGTTTCTCCCAAGGGCGATCGCGGTGGTTGTATCGATCTGTACGAATTGGTCAACGATCTGACAAAGCGAAATCTCCGCTTACCACTGCTGATCAGGTTCTCCGACATTTTGGCCGATCGCATCGAGCGCCTCAATGCCTGCTTTGCTAAAGCAATCGCTCGCTACAACTACGACGGCAACTATCGCGGTGTGTATCCGGTCAAAGTCAACCAGCAACGGCAGTTGGTAGAAGAACTGGTCAACTACGGCAAACCCTTTCAGTTTGGCTTAGAGGCTGGCTCCAAACCAGAATTACTCATAGCGCTCGCCACACTCAAAACCCCTGGAGCACTGCTAATTTGCAATGGCTACAAAGACCAGGAATATATTGAAACTGCTTTGCTATCACAACGGTTGGGGCAAACACCAATTATCGTGATCGAACAGTTAGAAGAAGTTGACGTCGTAATTCAGGCTGCAAGAAAGCTGGAAATTGCTCCGATTGTAGGAGTACGGGCCAAACTCAGTTCCAAGGGGATCGGACGCTGGGAAGACTCCGCAGGCGATTGTGCAAAATTTGGCCTTGGCACTTGGGAGATCCTGGAAGTAGTAGAGCGACTTAAAGCTGCTAACCTACTCCCATCTTTGCAGTTACTACATTTTCATATCGGTTCGCAAATAAGCTCTATTGGTGCGATCAAGGATGCTTTGAGAGAAGCCGCACAGATTTTCGTGCAGCTCGCCACGATTGGCGCGAACATGAACTATATCGACGTTGGTGGTGGCTTAGGTGTAGACTACGACGGCTCTAAGACTAACTTCTATGCCTCCAAAAACTACAACATGCAAAACTATGCCTATGATGTTGTAGCTGCATTAAAAGAAGCTTGTACTAGCAAAAATATTCCCGTCCCCACGATTACCAGTGAAAGTGGAAGGGCGATCGCCTCGCATCAATCTGTGCTGGTATTTGAAGTACTGAATGTGAGCGAAACGCCAAATGGGAATATTCCGCCCCTCGAAGAAGGCGAACATTTGACGATCCGCAACCTGTTTGAGACTTTAAAGCAGATTGACGAGGATAACTATCAAGAGGCATACCACGATGCCGTGCAGTTTAAAGAAGAAGCTGTTAGCCTATTTTCCTTTGGCTATTTGAGCCTGCAAGAAAGAGCCAGAGCCGAACGCCTGTACTGGGAATGCTGTGATCGCATCCTAAAAATCGTGCGCAAACAAAATTACGTGCCCGACGATCTAGAAGATCTGGAGAAAACGATGGCAGTAACCTACTACTGCAATTTCTCCGTATTTCAATCTGCGCCCGATAGCTGGGCGATCGATCAACTATTCCCAATCGTGCCCATACATCGCTTAGATGAAGAGCCTTCCTGTCGTGGCACCATAGCTGACTTGACCTGTGACAGCGATGGCAAAATTGATAAATTTATCGATTTGCGCGATGTTAAGTCTACGTTAGAACTGCATCCCTTTAAAATAGGGGAGAAATATTGTATAGGGCTATTTCTGGGTGGAGCCTACCAAGAAATCCTTGGCGACTTGCACAACCTATTTGGCGATACCGACGCCGTCCATATCCATATCACACCTAGCGGCTACCAGGTCGAACATGCGATCAAAGGCGACTCAATGGCTGAGGTACTAAAATACGTGCAATACAGCTCTGATGACTTGATTGAAAACATGCGCCGCTCTACCGAAGCGGCTCTGCAAAACAAGCAAATCACCCTCGAAGAAGCCAGATTGCTACTGCAAAACTACGAGCATAGCCTGCGTGGCTACACCTACTTAAGCTAGTAGTAATTAGTTTTTTGAGGGGTTGATACCCCTCAAAAAATCTTGATAGAACTCGCTAAGTAGTTATTGGCACAAATCGGGAGCGATCGCGGGGAAGGTGGCGTATAGACACTCGCTTCAGGCTGAGTTTATCCTCAAATTCTTGAATGTAGTCAACCCCCTCACCATTTTCCTCGCGCCGATCTAGGTCTTGAAGTAATTGCAAAATTTTAGTATCAAGACCAGGTTCACCACTGAAAAGGTGCATCAAAGTTTCGCCACAATCATCATCTGGATAGATGGGAATGTAATAAATGTAAGGAGTATCCATAAAGTTTTAGATTTGTTGCTCGCCCGTTAACGACTAATCTGGCTAGAGCGTACTAGCCTAATAACCTGTACATTCACCTACACTATAGTTCGCTTCGATATTATTCTGTAGTTGTAAAATATTAAGCTCAGCCTAAGAAATGTTAATCAAGTTACAGTTAACAGAGATTGTAGATAAATAATCGTATATAGATATTTATGATTGTATATAGCAATAGTTTTTATTTGTTTATGGAGTGAAGGGGTAAAACCCCCAAACCCCCAATTTACATTTCATCTAGGATTGCTATATGTCTTGGGGGGTAAACCTTCCTGAGCCATTCATCTCCAAAGTCTCGACAAATATTATGCGATCGAGAGCGTACAGTGCGTAAGCAGTAATTACTAAACCATGCTCAACCCAGATCTGGATTCTATCCAACTTAACCAAGACGAATACGAACGCTACTCACGTCACCTGATCCTCCCCGAAGTCAGTCTGGAAGGCCAGAAACGGCTTAAAGCCGCCAGCGTACTTTGTGTGGGAACGGGAGGACTAGGCTCTCCCCTATTGCTGTACTTAGCTGCTGCAGGGATTGGACGTATTGGTATTGTTGACTTTGATATTGTCGATACTTCTAACCTACAGCGCCAGGTAATCCACGGTACATCATGGGTGGGCAAACCTAAAATTGTCTCCGCCAAAAACCGCATGGCCGAAATCAATCCCCATTGCCAGGTCGATCTCTATGAAACAATGCTTAGCTCCGCTAATGCACTTGAGATCTTTGCACCATACGACATCATCGTGGATGGGACTGACAACTTCCCAACCCGCTACCTGGTGAATGATGCCTGCGTACTGCTGAATAAGCCTAACGTCTACGGTTCGATCTTCCGCTTTGAGGGACAGGCAACAGTCTTTAATTATGAAGGTGGCCCCAACTATCGCGATCTCTATCCTGAGCCACCCCCTCCTGGTCTGGTGCCATCCTGTGCTGAAGGCGGAGTTCTGGGGATTTTGCCAGGCATCATCGGCGTGATCCAGGCAACTGAAACTGTCAAGATCGTTCTCGGCAAGGGTACAACTTTAAGCGGTCGCCTCTTGCTGTACGATGCCTTGAACATGACATTCCGCGAGCTAAAGCTACGGCCTAATCCAGTGCGCCCTGTGATCGAAAAATTAATTGATTACGAACAATTCTGCGGTATCCCTGAGGCTAAAGCTAGCGAAGCACAATCCCAACAAGATATTCCTGAAATCACGGTGCATGATCTTAAGGTGATTATTGATGCAAATGCGAATGAATACGTGATTATTGATGTGCGTAACCCCAATGAGTGGGAAATTGGCAGAATTCCTGGCACGCATCTCATACCACTACCTGAAATTGAGAACGGGAATGGTATTGAGGCGGTCAAATCCTTACTTAATGGTAATGGCCATAAGTTGATTGCTCATTGTAAGATGGGTGGTAGGTCTGCTAAAGCTCTAGGCATTCTCAAGCAAGCTGGAATTAACGGCATCAACGTTAAGGGCGGTATTAATGCATGGAGTCAAGAGATCGATTCAAGCGTACCAAAGTACTAGTAGATTGAACGTAGTAGGAGGCTCGACATTTCTGCTTTAGCCTCTTAAGCTATTCAATGTCAGTTTAAGGAATAAGCCATTGAAAGTTGAGGATTTTCTGGGAAAATATAGTCGAGGACAGAGAGATTTTGCTGGGGAAGACCTGAGTGGGCTGAGTTTAAAGGGAGCCAGGCTAAATGGTGTTAACCTGCAAGGCTCAAACCTCACAAAAGCAGATCTAAGCGGAGTTTATCTGACCGATGCAAATTTAGATGGAGCCATGCTACCTGAAGTTAATTTAAGGGGAGCGATGGTTAAGGGTTCTAGTTTTGTGCGCGCCAATCTTAGCTGGGCAAACCTAACCTGGGCTAATCTCACAAATGTTGATTTTAGCTACTGCAACTTAAATGTGACTAATTTTAGTGGGGCAAATCTAATTGATGCCGACTTTAGCCTGGCCAACCTTAAAGGGGCTAATCTCCGTGGTACCAATCTGAGGGGTGCCAAACTCCTCAACGTGCAGACCATAGTTGATGCCGAATTTACTGGTGCTAAGCATTTAAGCGATCCTCTAAAGGCATATTTATGTTCGATCGCTTCTGGGGCACATCCATTTACCAAAAATAAGACCAAAGAATCCCTGGGCTGTCCAGAAGATTAGTTTGCTTTTAGCCAAAACGATAGCCTTTGCCATAGACAGAGTCGATCATTGATTTGCGATTCAGGCTATTGCCTGTATCGATTTTACGTCGAAGCAGCTTTACCTGTGCCACCAGCGCATTACTGGCAGGCGCATCTTCACCTGACCAAAGATGTTGGTAGATTTGCTCGTGGGTAAGGAGCTGGTTGGGGTGACGCATAAAGTATTCCAAGAGCTGATGCTCTTTATCTGAGAGCGGAATTATTTGCCCATTTCTGTAAGCTACCTGATTGTCTAGATCGAGTTCTAGATCGTCAAATTGCAAGCGATTTGTTTTAACCTCATCAGGCTCTGAAGTAACGGCCAAAGGCGATCGCCGTAATAACGCCCTCACTCGTGCCAGCAGTTCACGCAACTCAAACGGTTTTACCAGGTAGTCATCCGCACCACTATCGAGCCCTTCGACGCGATCGTCCAGGGTGTCTTTAGCGGTTAGCAACAGCACAGGCGTACTATCTCCTTGTTGGCGGAGATGACTGCAAATTTCCACACCCGATCGCCCAGGCATCATCCAGTCCAAAATTAGCAGATCGTATTCTCCAGCCAGAGCCAAATATAAGCCGCGATCGCCACTATTAGCGACATCAACTGCATAGCCCTGATTGGTCAGCAATCGCTGCAAAGGTTGAGTAAGCTCTACTTCATCATCAACTAAAAGCAACCGCATAGTTTTTTAGGTAAAAATGGTGTAGTAAATCAATTGCTGCTCCCCTAGAAGGAAAATTAAGAAGGTGAACAAGTGTATGCTCACACATAAGGGATATACGGGGCAAGTCGAAGTCGATTTAGATGCAGGAATACTGCACGGTCAGGTTTTGGACATAAAAGACGTAATTACATTTGAAGCTAAGACTATTGATGAGATTAAACAAGCTTTTCAAGATTCAGTTGATGACTATCTTGAATGGTGTGAAGAATTAGGTGAGGAGCCAGATAAGCCTTTTTCAGGTAAGCTGCCCTTCCGCACAACCTCCGAACGCCACCGCGCGATTTATCTTGCTGCTGCTAGAGCAGGGAAAAGCATTAACAGTTGGATGGATGAGGTTTTGGCCAAAGCAACGAGGAAAACATTAGCAGAGAGTTAGGAAAATACTTATTTTTCAAGGATCTAAGGAGTTTGCCTTAAAAGAATACTGGATTGTGGATGTGCAGATAATTGCCTTTGCGATGACCGATCGAGGTAGTAATGGCATTAATCAATCTCAAATATTGCCAGGGCTTGAAATCTCTCTATTAGAGGAAGCTTTTCAGCGGTCTCGACTGATGAATCAGAGCGAAGCTATCGCCTGGTTAATGGCCAAATTCCAAGGATAGGGTATTTTTAGTTCGCGGGAGGAATTAAAGATGCGATCGCTACTTCAAATTCTTCTAGAGCTTGTAAGCTGCCTACTTGCCAGGATCTCTCCACTGTAGTCAAGATTAGCTGCGTGATAGGAATATCTGGGAAGTTAGAACTGAATTCAGATTCGACATATTTTCCATCTCTAAGCAGATAGATGGTCATTTTGCCATAATCGTAAATCCATACTTCTGGAACAGAGATCGCTTCATAGGCAGCAATCGTTGTCTTTGATGTCACATCAGTTTCAATCGCCAAATCGGGCGGTGGGTCATTAGGTTCGAGTCGGCGACGACCAATCATGCATTGATAGTTGAGGATGTAAAAGCAAGCGTCTGGTTCAATGCCTGCTGTACCTTTTTTCTTGAAGGTAGTAGAGCCAAAGGGCTCGTATCTTTTCCCTATCTTCTTAAGCAAGATTTTGACGATGTCAGAGATTATATCTTTGGGTTTCTCGTGTTCGGGTAGGGGAACCATAATTTCTAAAGTACCTTTGCTGTATGCAATTCGCGAAGATCGTTTCTCTCCCAGTTCTTCTAAAATAGATTCAAATTCTTGCCAACTTACATTTGGGATAGTCGCTACACTGCCAGGAGCTAGTTGCATCTGGCTGACAGGCTTAAAAATGGGAATTACAGCAGTCATAGCAAGGTATAGAGATCGAGTTATTTTATCTAGCGCGATCGCACTTATTATCTAGCTCAAGCTTAGCATTCGCACGAAGATCCTTAGAAACCGCAGGGGTAAAGCCAGAATGAACAAAAATAAGTAAGTTAACTTAAAACAAGTTCTGCTAAACCCAGATATTCAATCCCTGTGGGGTTGACGTGAAAGCGACAGGGTAAAATCTCAACGCCTGCTGCGATCGCCTCCCTCAGCAATTTCCCATACTCAGGATCGGCTGTATCGCCAGGGGCAAAGCGATCGCAATCACCTCGATTGATGAAATATAGCAATACAGCTCTAGTATTGGCATCGAGCACTGAGATCAACTCTCGGATATGCTTTTGTCCCCTAGTCGTCACTGTATCGGGAAATAATGCCAAACTGCCATCGCACCAGGTTGTGTTTTTGATCTCTACAAAAGTTTTACCCGCTGGCGCAGTTAGTACGAAGTCAATTCGACTTTTTTCATTACCATAGGCAACTTCGCCCTGCGCCGAATCATAGTCTCCTAGCTCGGCGATCGCTTTCTGAGCCAGCATTTTCCCCACGACCTGATTGGGCAAACCAGTGTGTACGCCCACCCACACACCATCGACATGAATGATTTCCCAACTGTAAGGTAGCTTGCGCTTGGGGTTGGTGCTGCTGGACACGCCTACTTTATTACCAACTTGGCATATCCCCGTCATTGGCCCCGTATTCGCACAATGAGCAGTGATTAACTCGCCAGTTTCTAGCTCAATATCCGCAAAAAAACGCTTGTAACGCTTGACTAACGTACCAAACAATAACGGTGGGTAAGAGTGAACTAGCATAATTTCCGCGATCGCTTGCTTTTAAATGATCTTTAGCAATCCTAGAACATTTGTCAGTTTTAAAATCCAAACAGGATCGCTATAGAGTGTACTTTGTACGGTTGCCTACCCCCAAGTTTTGGGTAAATTAAATTAGGATGGAAAGAATTAACTACGATCGCCATAGTAAATTAAGCATGACAAAACCGCGTAAAATCTGGTCAATTATTGTAGTTCTGTGTCTGACATTTTCGATCCAATTCTTCCATATGGGGAGCGCTGCAGCGGCGATCGCCGACTGGACACAAGAGCAGAAGTTTTTTAATAACGTTTGGCAAATCGTGAATCGCTCTTACGTTGACGGTAACTTCAATAATCAAAACTGGTATCGCGTGCGCAAGCAGTTTACTAATCGTAGGTTTAATAGTCGCGAAGAAACCTATGCAGGGATTCAGGAGATGCTGGCAAGCTTGGACGATCCTTTCACCCGCCTCCTTGTGCCCGATCAATTCAAAACCATGCAAACCAGCACCAGTGGGGCGCTTACTGGTGTGGGTTTACAGATTGCGATCGATGCCCAAACTAAGTCTCTGATTGTGGTCTCACCAATTGAGGGTTCTCCTGCTGACAAAGCTGGCGTGCGATCGCTAGACCGCATCCTCAGTATTGACAATGTACCTACAGCCAATATGACGCTGGATGAGTGTGCAGATCGGATGCGCGGCGAGATTGGTACGAAGGTGACTTTATCGATCGGACGACCTGAAGATAGCGCTAAAGAAAATTCTGAGCCAAATCCTGTAGCTAAAGATGACAAGGTTAAGTCCAACCCCAAACTGCAAAACTTCGATCTAGCAATTGTGCGCGATCGCATTGAGGTTAACCCAATTGTGACGAGCGTGGCTGATTTTAATCACCATAAGATAGGCTATATTCGGCTAGCTCAGTTTAATGGCAATGCTGTTTCAGAGATGTCCCATGCGATCGCGCAAATGGAAGCAAAAGGTGCAGATGGCTATATCCTAGATCTGCGTGGTAACCCAGGTGGCTTACTCCAGGCAGGTATTGAGATTGCGCGCATGTGGTTACCCGATGGCACGATTGTGTATACCGCCGATCGCCATGGTATCCAGGAAAGCTTTACGGCACATGGCGGCGCTTTGACGCTTGACCCGATGGCCATCTTGCAAGATGGCGGCACGGCTAGTGCTAGCGAAATCCTGGCGGGAGCTCTACACGATAATAGTCGGGCTGTGCTGGTGGGGAATAAGACATTTGGCAAAGGTTTAATTCAGTCTTTGGTTGAGCTAGATGATGGGTCTGGACTGGCAGTGACGATCGCTAAATACGAAACCCCAAATCACACTGATATTCACAAAGTTGGAATTGCACCTGATGTAGAGGTCAAGTCTACGCCGATTAGCCGCAGCCAGGTTGCCACACAAGACGATACGCAGTATCAAACCGCCCTAAAACTACTTGATACCAAGATTGGTCACCCACAACAGCCTAATAAAGACCCTAACAAAGCCTTGGCCAAAGCAGCTTAATGCGTATTGGTACCTATTAGCTTTATGATAATTTTTGATTCCCACAGCCGTGCTTTTACCCATGAATGATATGCGATCGCCAAGTCTTGATACTGAAACCATCTCTGACCTGAGTGCAAAATTAGGATCGGGTAATGAAGCAACGCAGCTAAAAGCAATCGCTGATTTAGCAAATTGTGGCGATCGCGGCATAGAAGTACTGATAGATTTTCTACTCAAGCGTCAGAGTGAGAAGATAGCAGTGAATAGTTTGGATGGCAAAGCATATCTAATCCTACTGCAACAAGATTTACCTAAGGCGAGAGAAGTATTACAAACGCACTTTGCTAAGGGAGTTGTACCGCTGGAGACAGAATCTGGAATCGATTACGAGCCATTACAAAAGCTATTGGTGCAGCAAGATTTTCAGGAAGCCGATCGCCTCACATCTCAAACTATGTGTGCAGTAGCAGGAAGTGAAGCGATGGCGAGGGGATGGCTGTATTTCTCGGAAGTAAGACAAATCAAAAATGTCGATCTGAATACAATTAACAATCTCTGGTTAGTTTATTCGGAGGGTAAATTTGGCTTTTCGGTGCAAAGAAAGATGTGGCTGAATCTGGGTAAAAATTGGGAAAAACTGTGGCTGCAAATCGGCTGGAAAAAAGACGGTACTTTCACTCGTTATCCCACTGATTTTATTTGGAGTTTGGATGCACCAAAAGGGCATCTACCTTTATCTAATCAGATTCGCGGCAATAAGACAATCTCGGCAATTTTCGCCCATCCTTTGTGGTAGAGAGTTTAGCTTGCATTATTCATGAGGAATATGAGGAGATGCCAGTTTTGCTAAATTAAGGAAAAAAGGATTAGTCTGGTTTATTCGGATTGGACACCAGGCAGTCTATCATTTTGGCGCAAGGAGCCTGAAAGAGTAACTATGATGCGATGAATGCACCTAGACTCATACATGACGCAATTAGCAAAATTACTCCGCACCAGCGGGCTAGCTTCCACCCTCCGATCGCGCCTGCAAGTATTGCTTTCATGGCTGTATTTGCTACTGCGGCAATGATAATTCCGGTTGCTGCTACCGATAGGGGGAGGTTTCCTTGCGTCGCTTGAGCAAGGGAAATACTCACAGCATCAACATCAGCGAGGCCGGAAATTGTCGCAAGTGCATAGACTCCAGCATTGCCAAACCAGGCTTCGATCGCACGCACGAGAACGAATAAACCTGTCAGGATTACCCCGTAGAAGAGCGCTGCTCCCAATTCAATCGGATTTTTTAACTCTAGCTGAGCCGAAGATGCAGGCGATCCCACCCTAACAGCGATCGCAAAGGCAGCTAGCAGAGGGACAACCGCCAACAGACCGAGTGGTATAGCTACTAAGGGCAGCAAGGATGGAGCGATCGCCGCAATTAACAGTAGAAGGCGGGGAACCATCGTACCCGATGCCAGGCAAATCCCCGCAGCGAGCAACATAGTAGATTCCTGGCTCTGACGCGCCATACGTGCGAAGGAAATAGTTACTGCTGTAGAGGATGCTAGCCCACCAATTACTCCCGTGGCCAGGAGTCCCACGCGGCTGCCGAATAGTCGAATTGAAAAATAGCCAACATAGGATACCCCCGCAATCAGCGATACTACAAGTCCGATTGTTCTTGGGTTTAGTGATTCCCATGGGCCAATGTTGCGGTTTGGCAGTAAGGGCAGGGCTACGGCAGCAACGATCAAAAGTTGCAGCGTTGCAATTAGTTCTCGACGATCTAGCCGCCCTAAGGATTGATGCATCTCCTGCTTGAATCCGAGTAACCCTGCTGCGATTACTGCCGCCGCAAGTGCTTCAGCTTCAAGTCCTTTCCCTGCTAAAGCTCCCAGGACAAAGACGATCAGCAAACAAAGCTCGGTTGTGATGCCAAAGTCTTTGCTTTCCCTAGCGGTGAGAACGTAAGAGGTTACTACCAGTAAACTCAGCCCCAAAAAGGCAACGACAAGAATGCTAACTCCAAATTTCTCAGCCAGAAGTACCGAAATGCCGCCAAAGAGTCCTACAAATCCAAAGCTTCTAAATCCCGCACTGCGCAAACCCTCAGGACTATCTCGACTCTGCCAGCCTCGTTCCATGCCGATAATCAGGCCCAAAGCAAGGGCAACTGCCAATCTGAATATCACTGAAAGATCCATCACCTGTTCCTCCCCCAAACTGTACTGCAATCTGCTAGGCCATGCCGAAGGAGCAAAGGCTTTTCTCCCACAGACCAATCTGAGTAAGCCAAACGAATTTGGGGTAACTCTAGAACTTGGAGGTGGGGATCGATCTGAGCGAATAGTTCCAATCTAGCTATGGCAAAGAACAAACAACTCTTCTCGGATCGTAATCCAAATTAGTATCTTTAGGCACAATATCAAACTCAATTGGCGCAAAATTTGAGTTCGCCTGCCTTGTCAGTAGACCTAAATGGGACGATCGCTCACCCAGGTTAAAATATTATTCAAAGGAATAAGGATATCAAGTGCCTACACTATCAACACTACCCGCTGCCCTCTTCATTATTACTATTGCAGTTTTGGCAACCTGCGTGCATGAATTTGGTCATGCGATCGTCGCCTATTGGGGTGGTGATACTTCAGTTAAAGATAAAGGCTATCTAACATTTAATCCTTTAAAATACACACATCCCTCTACTAGCATAGCTTTGCCATTGTTATTCGTTGCATTAGGTGGCATCGCATTACCAGGTGGGGCTGTATATATTGATGACAGTAAACTGCGAAATCGGTGGTGGAATAGTGCCGTGTCCGCAGCAGGCCCACTTG
>JANMRU010000321.1:0-4573 GCA_031388585.1 Pseudanabaena sp. SOY_30_concoct_251
CCTTTCAATCGTTGGTTTTGAAGAACTTGAAGGCACTCTTGGGCAACATTTAGATATCTATGGTCTGAATCGCTTAACCATTCAATTATTGTAGATTGAGTAACGCTGTAATTGATGTTAACCGCTTTCAAATTGCTCAAAATTCTTTCGGAACTAAGTGAGGGAAGTGGGGGAGGTAAAGGGGATGTTTGAGATGGTGAAGGGGATGTTTGAGCTGTCGGAATTTCACTAGGCTTACTACCCGGTATCGATCCTGGAGAAGATGGGAAAATCGTTACAATTAACAGGGTTGTGCCTAGTATGAAAGCTACAAACCGCAAGGATCTATTAGAAACAGTCGAGGCTATTTCAGCCCCAAAAATCTTAAAATTGCCCCCAAGAATGGCAATCAGTAAAAAAATTCCTCCGAGAACAAATGCTCCAATCCTTATGTTTTCTGGCATAGAATCCTCAGAATATAATTCGTAGATAACCCAGAGATATGGTTGTTAAATCACCTTTTGAAATGTACAAACAGCAACTAAACTTTGGAATTCTTATCTGTAGTATGTTAGCTAATTTGTGATGGTAATAACATAGATAGACTTCTGGCTATCCCCCACCAAGGACTAGCCGCTATGCGGCTTGCGCTTCACAGGCGGGGGGCAAATTATATGGCATCAGCGTGTATCGACCGTCCTGTGCAAGCGCTGGTTAGGCAAAATACTAAAAAGAGATAGCTACCTCTTCGTTTCAAAAAAGCGGATTCTCAGTCTTAATGCAGGTTACTGAACACCTTGCCATTGATAATTGGCTTCTCCGCGATGACCTTCGGAGTCAAGAAACGTTCCTGTCATTCTGCAACCATCAGCAGAGACTACCATCTGGTTCTCACTCTCGTAAGTCCCGCCTTTCACTCTTAAAGTTATGACAACCTCCTTTCCCGGCGCTGGCGCTATCGAGGTCTTAAAACTTCCCACTCCGCTGGATGGAAGCCAAGTTCCGGAAGTAGATCTGGTAAAGGTAATAAAAGTCGAATAAGTAGCGGGGGTTGCACTTCGGGTGCCTACTTCCCAACGACCCAACGGGTATCCCGGACGCTCAGCGCAAGCCTGAGCACTTGCCTTGATAGGCGCTAGTGTAGACGCTGATACGATGGCAGTCAGAAATGCAAACGACGATATATACTTTCTCAATGTTTTGATCATGATTTGTACCTACATGATTTATACCTAAATATGGATAAAGTGCTTCTCATCGAAGCATAACGGCTAAAGTGAGCGGCGGCAGATAACTTTGGCAATGCACACAGATCTTGGTCCCGTCCGCACCACTGCGTTGTTATGCCGCATCTTCACTGATCGCCCCAAACTACATCCGCTTCAGCAACTCATCATACTCATCATGTGCGCCAATCCAGTACCAATAAATATGCTCAGACTCCAACAAACCCAAAACCCGATAGTTAAGGCTGACACGAGCGGAGTAGATCGGTTGCTTTTGACTGACTTGTTTAAACTGAAGGCTGAGGTGATACGGATCTTCTTGCCAGAGAGCAAAAGCTTTTGCGGCTTGTTCCTGAACTGATGCAGGAAGATCATTAAGCCGTTTACGAAACGTTTTGGTGACACTTGATTTCATTTTTGTGTCGGAAATACTTCACTGAGTCGAGCGGTTTCACCCGTTGCTATTTCTTGACGCACCATTGCAGCCATCTGATCCCATTGATCATCTGTTGTTGCAGTAAACCGAGACTCCCATTTCTGTTCGTCTTGTAATTCATCCAAAAATCGGGATGCGATCGCATCTTGTTGTTCGGGCGGAAGTTGTTGGATTTGGGCTATCGCCTGTTGAAGTAGTTTAGTCATAGGTTCATCGCAGTAAATACTGCAATTACATACAGTTTCTCAATTTTAACCGATGTTCAGAAAAATTTTTCGTCAGACTCAGGAACTATGTTATACACCGATCGCTTAACTATTATTTGTTTGAGCGATCGCCAATAACTTCTCTGAACTCAACATCGAAGTCAACCATTTTTTGATGGCTCAATATTGGCTAAAGACAGGCAACCTTAACGGGCGCATCACTTCGGTATAGCGGTCTTGAATTGAGCGATGGCTTATAAAATAAGCACTATACCTTACACATTGTCTATCCACTTGAGTGAGTAGTAATACTAGTGGAGCGTGCAGCGTTACTCGAAAATATTGTCCCGCCAACGTCGAAGTTTTTGACTTCTTGCTGAATGCGAAAACTAAGGTTGTTTTGACTATTTGTATCGTCAAGAAACATTAAGCAAAATGAATCTTATGGAACCACCAATAATTGCCCCAAGTGGTGGAATAATTATCGCACCCAAGCCTCCAGTAATACCTAATCCCTGACCTTGATAAGCTGGGTTTTTAACAATAAAAACCATAGCCAAAATAAAAAGACTAAACCCGCCCAACGCAATAGTCGCTCCTGCTATTGACCAAGTGAATATCCTATGAAATACTGCGCCAAATCTCCTCTTCATCACTAACGCTCCTAGACAAGCTACCAGCAAACAACTGGGCAAACCGGAGATTACCCCGAAGCTCAGAATTGAAAAGAGCAGGGAAGGTATATCACTGATCGATAACGGTACAGTTCTGTCCATTGGTTACACCAATAATATCTAAAAGTTAATAGAGCTATCAAGAGTTGGAAAAATACAAGAATCATTAGAAAGATATCTGTAGAAGTATAGCGACATAACGCCCCCGTTCACCCGCCGCAAAAACCTCTTCGACTCAAAACGAAGAGACTTGATACGGTCGGTGTGCAACGGGATTGTTAGAACGCTTAGGTCATAATTTCGGTACTAATGAGCTTTGCCAATCTGAAATACTTCAGATAAGTCACTATAGTGAAATTACGACTCCAGCGATATTGAGTAGATTAGTGATTTTGAAGTTTCCATCATTAGAAAGGGTTGGTACCCATCCAGGATCTTGCCTTAGATAAGATTCTGAATCACCTTGAAGAAGACCAATAAGGACTTCTGCAACAATGCGTCCACCAACAGGCCCCAAGTGCCTCCCCTTTCCAAATCCGTCTTTTTCGGCTTCTCTTAATATATAGAACCAGAGTGGAGTGCGGTGGTCTAGACCATACTGCTTAAGATCTTCAAGATCGCTTGGAGCTAGAACTTTCTCACCCATAGCCTTTGCAACACTTTGTCCAGAAGGAATCCGAAAAGTGATGTGTCGGGTTAAGTTCCTTGTAGCTAGAGACTGCGGCTCCATTCCAGGGATACCAGGAAGATCGAATAAAGCTGAAGATAAAATAGTATCAATTTTCTTATTAGGTCTGGCTCGCCCATCGCCAAAATCAAAGAAAGTTTGCCAATCAATAAAGCGACGAGCTGCTCTTTTACCACCTCTTAGATCATTTGGATCTGGGTCATTTGGGTTGGGCGACTCAGGTCTTCCATCATCAAGGAATAGCGCAATAAATTGACCAGAATCATCAGCTGCTGCTCCAAAATTAGCACGGTAGCTAGGACGAGCCTGAGAATGACCAAATCGGTAGGCTGAAACAGCGAACTCAACTGGAATGAATGGAAGATTACGCCATTTATAGAACTTTCGCCCTTCTGTAAGAATATTATTTACTAGCTCTTGCCCCACTGTTAAAGGCAAAAATTCATGCACGATAATCCATTGATAATGCCAACGAACTAGACGCTGGGCTTCCGCGAAAATTTCATTTGGGTTGGTCAAGCCTGTATCTGCTTTAACCTTATCCACAACATTATTATGAAACTTTAGAAAAGCCAGATGAAATTGGGAAACAATCAAGTTCTCATCATTACGAGGATCGCCTACCAAGGCAGTATTCTGACTGTTGCGAGGTAGATCGAATCGCCGTTTACCATCTCGTGAGATAGCTTCTGATCCTGGGATTTCTTCGACCAAAAGCTTTGTTAGACCAAAGTCAACGGATTGGTCGTATAGATGAGGTGATGCTTGTGGTCCTGAACCATATACATTATCTAACCCGAGAGTTGGTGTACGGAAGTTGGAAATCGTCTCAGGATCTTGCTGCCGTTCCAAACTCGAAGTTGGATCGAAGGTTAAGTCATGATCTATAAACTGCCCTAAGAATGTAAACCCAGCGGTAATATCTGGATTGTTTTCATTCTTCACATTTAATGCAGGGTTGACAATCAACCCAACTGGATCGCTCAGATTATCATCTGCATCCATAATCCCTTTTCTCTTTCCTATCTCTCTGAGATGTCCTCTCAAGGTAGGGTTGTCAGAGGCAAAAGGTGGTAGAGATGGGAAGATTCGTCCGAATTTGCCTTGATCATGATATATCGAGCTGGGCGCATTATCTCCACCTAATGGCATTGATCCGTGACGAGTCATAAAAACATACTCCGTAATTGAAAATTATTTAAATTCAAGAAATAAAGACTTGGATGACTGGCTTTTAAAAATTTCTCAACAAACAACTCATTGATCTAACGCCCCCAAATTTAGCGGTGGCTAGTAAAGTAAGCAAGACAGACCGCGTGTTCCGACCATCCGCTACAATGCGTAGTTAGACAAGTGCAGTTTAG
>JANMRU010000209.1:0-1316 GCA_031388585.1 Pseudanabaena sp. SOY_30_concoct_251
TTATCGCACCTGGAGTCAGGCACAAACCAAGGGTGAAACTACGGTAGCGGTATTTTATGTTTCAGATTATGGCTATAGCGATCGCCTCTCTCAAGCAGTTGCGAAGGGAATCACAAAGACAGGTGTTGCGGTGGAAATGATCGACCTCAAAGCTACAGATATGCAAGAACTACGCGAACTTGTAGAAAGATCCGCTGCGATCGTAATAGGTATACCACCTTCGATGCTCGCCACTGCCCAAACTGCCCTTGGCACAATTTTTGCCGCTGCCCATGAAAAGCAGTACATCGGATTATTCGAATCATTTGGGGGCGAAGATCAATCGATTGACCTTACCAACAATAGATTTAAAGATTTGGGTTTAATTCCAGCTTTCCCCTTGATTCGAGTCCGCGAAACTCCTTCAGAATCAACCTATCAACTCTGCGATGAAGCAGGTACTGACTTAGGGCAAATACTTACCCGCAAACAAACTATCCAGCATATGAAGTCATTGGATGTGGATATGGATAAAGCTGTAGGTCGCCTAGCTGGCGGACTATATATCATCACAGCCAAGAAGGGTGGTCTGAGCAGTGCTATGTTAGCCTCTTGGGTCGCACAAGCTAGCTTTAAACCACTGGGATTAACGATCGCGGTGGCAAAAGATAGAGCGATCGAGTCCCTAATGCATGTAGGGGATAATTTTGTGCTGAACGTATTAGAAGAGGGTAACTACGCCAAGCTCATGCAGCATTTCTTAAAACGGTTTGCGCCTGGTGCCGATCGCTTTGAAGGCGTAAAAAACTATGCAGCAGATAATGGCTCACCCATCCTGGCCGATTCTTTAGCCTTCATCGAGTGTCATGTAGTCAGCCGCATGGAATGTAGCGATCACTGGATTGTCTATGCCACGGCAGAGACAGGGCGTGTTTCCAACCCCGATGCCCTGCCAGCCGCCCACCGTCGTAAAGTTGGCAATCATTACTAGCACTGGTTAAACTGCTGACTACGAATTTGCCCCGTTGCTCCACAGAGTAGGTAAAATGGCGGGTATGTTAGTTGACAGACATATTTCTACCGTTCTGCTAGAAATAAAATTAGACTTAGATAAGGAGCACGATCGTGTCAGTAAATCAACAAGAAGTTCTGTCATGCTTTAAGGTACTTGTCTGCATGGCTAAGGCCGATGGACAACTACTGGATGAGGAGACTAACAGTCTTGCCGAGGCTTTTGGTGAGATTAAATTGCCAGAAGGGGTCACAGTAGAAAGTCTGCTGAGCGAGCAAATGAGCGTTGATGACTTGCTAGGGCAAATTAGCAGTACAACCGCTCA
>JANMRU010000211.1:0-5488 GCA_031388585.1 Pseudanabaena sp. SOY_30_concoct_251
ACCGATCCACCACCTGCGCTAAAAATTCAGTGGGTGGATATCACGACTGGTCGCATGTGGGTATCGAAGGCCACTGCCAGCCCTAGCGACTGGTTGCTGATAGCTGAAGGGATCAAGGTTGGAACTGAGATTCTAGATAGAATAATCGTTGCTAATGGCGATGTGGTTACTGACGGTAAAAATGTTGTTTACAAATAAAGGTTAATATGCCCAATCACTCAGAGATACTTGATGCTTCAGACTTACATTATGCAAAGGCCAGATTGTTTACAGGCTCACCCACAGAAATCACCCCTGATTTTGCCGGACAAATCCTAATGGATGGGTTGGGACGCATGTTTGTTGCTGCATCTAAAAGCATTGGCGATTTAGTCCAAGTAGCGGGTAATGCCAATGGTGGGGATGGAAATGGTGACGGGGGTGTAATCAGCACTACTTCCTTTGGCAACGGTAGACCACAATTCACACCTGAGACACAAGGCCAACAATACTTCGATATCGACAACTTTGAAACGTACTATGCTTATCACACTAATTCACAGCGTGGCTGGATTTGTAGCCGAATAAAATCACGGGTAAGTATTACTTTGGAAAATCTTTCTACTGCTATCCCTACTGCTGATTTCCAAAGATTGCAAATTTTGTATGCGGACGTGCCAGATTACACTTTCATAGAATCAGCCCCATACGATTTTGGAGGGAATGCCGTTATTGACTTCGATTTAAGTGGGTTTGTTTGGGGGGCAATGGGACAATAATCGATCTAACTCCTACACTGAATTCGCACGGCAGAGGTGCTTACGCGGTTAACTTTGTATTCGCAAATCCTCACCCCCAAAGTACTCTTTTTATGGGCGGTGGGATAGAAAGTCCTATTCCTAGCTGGTCAATTCGCAGAAATTCCCCGTTCGACTTGCTTTCTAATGGTCAACAAATCGTTAAACAATACCTGTTTATTAGCGATCTACCTGAAACTACTATTTCCATTAATTTGGTGATCAGCGATCCAGGCAACTAAAACATTTCAAAGATTAAGTCATCTACCGTTCCTTTTAGACATATTTTTAGGCTAGTCTAAGGCTCAAGATGTTCAAAGCCTTGTGCCGCAAGGCTTTGATGGATGGAGAATAGGGAACTCGAATCCCTGGCCTCTGCAGTGCGATTGCAGCGCTCTACCAACTGAGCTAATTCCCCATAGAAGTTAAAGCTAATTCACAGCTTCACATTAAGTGGCAATGGCCAGCAGTGTCAATACTTTCCTGTGTCAAGAGGATTGTATGCTTAACTAGAGAGCCTTTTAAGTACTTTTTAAATACTGTCGGGTATGAGCAGAGATCGCGAACCCAAAATTAGTCTGCTGTTGTATCACCTGTTTAAGTGGTCAGTGGTCAGCCCCTTATTACATCTGTGCTTTCGTGGACGCATCTATGGTGCTGAAAACGTCCCTAAACATGGGCCATTAATTGTAGTGAGTAACCATGCCAGCGATCTAGATCCACTAATCCTTTCTAATTGTGTAGGGCGGCCTGTTGCTTTTATGGCAAAGGAGGAGTTGTTCCGCATCCCCTTACTTGGTCAGGCAATTACTCTATATGGTGCCTATCCCGTAAAAAGAGGAGCTGGCGATCGCTCTGCTATTCGGGCTGCGATCGCATCCTTAGAAAACGGTTGGGCCACGGGCGTATTTTTGCAGGGCACTCGCACTCCTGATGGTCGCATTACAGAGCCTAAACTAGGTGCTGCCCTAATTGCCGCTAAAATCAATGCACCACTTTTACCAGTTAGTTTGTGGGGTACCCATGAGATCTTGCCAAAAGGATCTAAGTCCCTAAATCTTTATCCAATAACTGTAAGAATTGGGTCTCCTATTCCACCACCAGAAAATAGCGATCGCGCAACCCTAGAAGCAATAACAGAAAAATGTGCGACTGAGATCAACGATCTCCATGCTTTAGGTCGCTGATTGGCAATTTGTCTTGCCGCGAACTCCCAAAAAAGCAGTGAGGATGAGCAACCCACGGCACATCCTCACTAAAAATCTTGATTACAGATCGACTCTTAGAGAGTCTAGGTAGACTTCCCATCACCCATAATTTTTGCTTTAATCCCCATAATATTGTCAATTAACTCCTTGCGGCTCTGAGCAAATATAAGGTAGCGATAACCAAACCAGAATGTGTACGCAAGACCTACTAATTCCAGGATTGGTTCCAGCAAAGGAATGCCGCCGATGATGTTGAGGACTTTGTTAGCCAGAATAATTACTGGAATCGCCACGATTACGAGTAGGGCAACAATTGCAGCGGATTTTTGTTCGACGCTAAAGCTGGATTGCATCTGTTGGATTAACTTAGCTGCAAAATCTTTAACCTGTTGCACGATCTGCTCCGAAGCTGGAGTTGCGGCCTCAGGAGTTGCTGAAGCTGAAGCCTCAGATGTCGTGGATGGAGTGGTCGCAGATGCAACATTTTGCGTTGCTGTATCAGTGGCTTGAACGGTTGCGGCCTCAGGAGTTACTGATGCGGTTGCAGGGGCATCGGTCGGTGAGGTTGTAGTTGCCTCAGGCTCCTGTCCAGCATCAACTTCAGAGCTATTTGGCACTTCATCTTTTGCGTTCATGGCTTCGCGATCAAATTCAATATACGTTTGGTGAAATTCTAGCAAATTGAGGTTATCTTCCCCGAAGAAAAACCAGATTTCTCGCTATAACCCCATATACGCATATAAAATCTTAAGTGTGTTTAATTTGTGTCGGTGATGATGAACTCTCGCTCTTGGCGGCATCCTGGACTGTATTTAATTTTTCTAATGGCTGCCCTAGCGGTAGTTGGCAATCTCCTGACTAATTTACTTGGTGATTGGCAGGTAATTTGTGGTGCCGCAATTTTATGCGGCGGTTTTGTCCTAATAAATAATAGGCAGGTCACTCAGTCGCGCGATCGCGAGGAGATCTCTAGCCCGCTTGATCGCCACAGCCTGCAACGGGATTTGCAAAAGGCGCGGCAATTACTTGTAAAGATTAACGATGACTCAATTCGGCAAGTACTCGAGCAAAAAGCAGAGCAGATTGCCAGCAATTTAACTAAAAATCAATTTCAGATTGCCCTATTTGGTATTGGTTCATCTGGTAAAACCGCTGTAATCAATGCTTTGTTAGGACGTACCGTCGATCGAACAGCTGCGACAATTGGCACAACCCAAACCAGTCAGTCGTATAGCTACGCTAGCGGAAGCGAACATAAGCCTAACGCTCAAACCAAGCTGAGCAGACAGATTCTACTAGTCGATACACCTGGCATACAGGAAAGGGGAGAATCTGGTCAAGTACGCGAAGCAGCAGCGTTACATGTGGCGCGAATGGCAGACCTAATCGTATTTGTAACCTGTGGCGATCTCACCGCAACTGAGTACGACGCTCTGGCAAATATCGCCAGTAGTGGAAAACGCACGATTCTGGCCTTTAACAAGACTGACTGCTACTTACCCACCGATCGCGAATCGATCTTAGCCAAGCTGAAAGAACGCACCCTAAATTTGGTTTTACCCCAGGATATTGTGGCGATCGCAGCCCAACCCGCTCCGATCAAAGTTAGACAATATAACGACACCGACCCTAATCTGACCAAAGAATGGCTAGAGACTGTTTCACCAGATATCTGCCTGCTAAAGCAGCGGATTGAAGAAATTTTGTCTGGGGAATGGGAAAAACTGTTGATTGCCAATACCCATCAACAAATTCAGTCGCTACAGCAAGAAACCAAAGCCACTTTGCAGCAACTGCGCCGCGATGAAGCCGAGAAAATCGTTATCCGCGCTCAGGCGATCGCAGCCACTACAGTATTTGCTAATCCGTTGCCTGGCTTGGATTTAGTCGCCAGCACGGCGATTAATACTCAAATGTTGCTTGAACTTAGTCGCCTTTACGAGCGGCCATTTAACATCAAGCAGGCACAAAAGACAGCGGGAATTATTGCCCAGTCACTCTTGCAATTTGGTGGAGTAGAAATAGTCACGGTGGCGATCGCATCTTGCTTAAAAACTAATGCCATTACCTATGCGATCGGTGGTTCCGTGCAGGCACTCAGTGCCGCCTATTTGACGCGCATCGGTGGGCTCAGCTTTATAGAGTACCAGGAGACATTAGAAACCACCTCAAATCATCTAGATCTATCAAAAACAATTAGCACCCTACGCCAGCTATGCCAAAACAACATTCGCAAGGCGCAGAGTGCAGAATTTCTGTCAGAATTTGTGGGTGGTGCGGTTAAACAAATTAACCACAGCTTACATATCGCCGCCTCTAGCGGATAGTAGGAAAATCACTACGGGGCCAGACAGAACGACTAAAGCCAGGCAGATCAGTTGGAAGATCAGTTTAAAATTAATTGCAGAAAGTGTATCTGTAATACCGCTAAGAAAATCCATACTTAGTTTCCAAAAGCTAAATGTTTATTGATTATTTTAACAAGCAAATATGCTACCTAAGATAGATATATCATGGAAGCAGCACCTACAAGCGTTAGACATAACACCTTTGTTTTGTAACAAGCTAAATTTTGATTGATTCTTCAAGCATAGAAAACCAGGCCGCGCGCCAGGTACTTGTCTGTCAATATCGCACCTGTCGTAAAGATGGCTCGGCAAGAATTTTGGCCGATTTGCAATATGCGTCGCCTCCAGATGTAGTGGTGACGGCCTGCGGCTGTATGGGACTATGCGGTTCTGGGCCAATGGTGTTGGTTACGCCAGAAAAAATGTACTACTGGCACGTCAAACCCAGCCAGGTGGGTGTTTTAGTAGAGCAACATTTGATTGCCGGCAAGCCTATTAAAAGTATGTTGCACCGTAGATTGCACTTGGAGCCAGACCAATTTGTGTAAAGCAAATTAATAAATCTGTCTTGCTATGGAAAAGTTGGATATGCTGTAATGACAGTCTGTCTATCGCCTGTGTAGATTGCTTCCACTAGCCCGTGGGATGGGTGAGTCCACCAAATTTTCAGTCGGCCACCTTTACCCTGCCCCGATCCACTTTGCTGGTAACCTGCTTGACTCATCAGCTTCTCAAAGATTGGCACAGGGCATGTTTTAGTACGAAAAGGGGAGATTCCTTTAATAGTATGTTTGTCAAGCGTCATAGATGATTGCTTAATGAGGTTTCGGGAATTTTGCTAAGCTTTTGCTAAGCTATGTATAGATTCAAGTCATCTAAATTATGAAAGCAAGTTTTTCCAAAATTGATCGCAAAGCTTTAGCTTATAGTCTTGATGCTTGCTATCCTGGCTTTTTCCTTTGGATAGGTGACTTTAGTCTGCGTATTGGTGGTGAAGAGCCTAGCGATCATCCATACCCGTATCCATATAACATTCCTACATTTATTGGTATTGGTTTTGGGCTGCCCAATCTTTTTGTATGGCACACTCCTTTTAAAGAATTTGTAAAAGATTCTGATAATTCAGTAGCACAAACTCAGAAGGGTAAAGCTACTG
>JANMRU010000367.1:0-1049 GCA_031388585.1 Pseudanabaena sp. SOY_30_concoct_251
AGCCCAGATTTTGCTAAAAGCAGACATTGAGGGGGCAAATTGGACGGATGAGCACATCGCAGAAGCCTTTGGCTGTCGGACAAAAACCGTGGAAAATATTCGCCGACGGCTGGTAGAGAAAGGCTTTACAGAGACCCTCAATGGAGCCCGTCGCGACACACCACCCATGCCAAAGCGCTTAGATGGACAGCAAGAAGCACAGGTTATCGCGCTGCGCCTTGGGCCACCCCCCAAAGGATATGCCAATTGGTCACTTCGGCTCCTGTCCCGCAAGGTTGTCGAACTCGGAATCGTCGATACCGTCAGTCATGAAACGCTCAGGCGCACGCTCAAAAAAACGGGATGACCAATCGCAAGATTGAGTACTGGGTGATTCCCCCCGATAGCGATGCCGAGTTTGTGGCCCATATGGAAAGCGTGCTAGAGACCTATGCCCAACCCTACGATCCTAGCTGTCCGGTCATTTGCATGGACGAACAGCCCGTTCAGTTACAACAAGAGACTCGTATCCCACTCCCCGCTACGGCCAAGCATGTTAAAAGGGTCGACTACGAATATGAACGGGCTGGAACGGCCTGTATCTTCATGTTTACAGAACCGTTGGCAGGTTGGCGTGAAGTGACGGTTCGTCAGACGAGAACCAAAATTGATTGGGCCATTGAAATGGCTCGATTGTTAGAGGGACGCTACGCCCACTGTCCACTCGTCCGTTTAGTTTGCGACAATTTGAACACCCACACCAAAGGCGCATTCTACGAAGCTTTTGAGCCGAAACGGGCTCGTCAGTTGGTGCGTCGAATCGAATTTTGCTACACCCCGAAGCATGGCAGTTGGCTCAACATTGCTGAAAATGAACTCAGCTCACTCACCCGTCAGTGTGTGAGTGGCAGACGCTTGGGGGATATCGAAACGTTGCGCAATGAAACTGCGGCTTGGTCAACTGATGTCAACACTACCCAACGTGGAGTTGATTGGCAAATGAAAATCGATGACGCTCAATGCAAGTTGACTTCCATCTACCCTAAAATTATGCTGTGACGCTCCACTAG
>JANMRU010000370.1:0-24987 GCA_031388585.1 Pseudanabaena sp. SOY_30_concoct_251
TGACTGTGTTGTGGGGATGAACGAGGCGATCGGCGACAAGGCCGCGATCGAGTTTTCGCGTGGGTTTTACGGTGCCTTGGGGACGGCAAAAACCTATGATGAGGCTTTTGCATTTGGTTGTAATGCCATAGATTTACAACCAAATGCAAAAGCCTCTTCATAGGTTTTTGCCGTCCCCAAGGCACCGTAAAACCCACGCGAAAACTCGATCGCGGCCTTATCGCCGATCGCCTCGTTCATCCCAACAACACAGTCAATATGTTGGTGAATTGCCTCTGCTTGCGTCTCGGAATAACAGGAATTTAGAAAGACACACTCAATCTCAGTTTTAAATAGCTTAAACAGTCCAGCTAGAGCCTCTGCACTGACAAACTGCGTCTGCCCCACTTCATTCTCCAACGCTAAGCCCTGGGTTTTAGTGCCATGCCCGGAAAAATGTACAATCTGCGGCCTGAGATCCAGCAAAATTGCCTGCAGATCTTTCACCTGTACTGCCCATCTGGTCACAACTTCAAATTGGTTACGGTGTTTGGATCGATCCAGCGATGTCTGAATTTCCCGCACCTCCTCACCTAGCCGCAACTCACTTGTATCCCTGGGATTGGCTGACAATATAAGAATTCTTTTCAAAGTGTTACTGTTGTCTCCTTGCTTGGCGATCGCCGAATCAGTCCCACGTAAATTTGCCTGAACAGCATCTTTGAGGGGATGAGGAGGTCTCTCTGCATACAAAAGCTCAAAAATCGGCACCGATCCAATTCCTTTCAAATCATGCTCTCCGTGGGAATAGAGCTTGATGCCACCAATTTGAGCGCTCCGCACAAATGCGGCGGCATTTTCCGATAGCAGAATTTGCTCGCCCGTTGCTAATGCTGCCACACGCGCGGCATAATCGACTTCCTGCCCGATGAATTGATTGCCATGCGCCAATGGTGAGCCAATATGCATCCCTATTTTTACGGTGAGCGTTCCCAACGGAGTCGTAATCGGATTGTCAATATGACTGTTTTGAATGGCAACCGACCACTGCGCCGCCTGGATAGCATTAGGAAACACCAGAAAATAGCCATCGCCAGGAGGTTCTTCTACCACTCGTCCCTCATACTGAGAGAGGGATTCGGTAACGCGTTGTCTATGGGGTAGCAGAATAGTATCTCGATATGTCTCGTTGCGATCGCGAATACTATTGCCAGGCAGATTATTTTTAATGGCTGTTGAATTCACCAGATCCGTAAATACAAGTGCAATCATATTCTCAGCCATAGAACCCTTGCCTCTATCTGACTATTAGATTAACAATATAACGGTTTATGATCGATAGCAATTAGAGATCGGGCTATTTCATCAAATGCGTATCAAGTTCTGAATATTTAGAGAATAAACCATCAATACTGGCTAATTTCGCTTTATATTCCAGCGCTGTAGCAATAATTAGGCGGTCAAACGGATCTTTATGGATTGGAGATAATTCTACGGCACGGCAGGTAATTTCAGGTGTTAACGGAAACAATGTAATGCCTGTTGGCTCTAATGCCTCCTGAAACCATTGATTTGCCGCAGAAGGTAGCTCTAGTCTTCCTCTCTGTTGTGATAGTGCAATTTCATAGCAAGAGATTATCGAAACACCTACCTCTTCAGCAGTCTCAATAGCTTGTCGCCAATGAATTGGAAATCGCTCAAACTCTTGAGTAACAAACCAGAACCAAATATGGGTATCGAGGACGATTACTTCAGACATTCCCATTCATCTTCTTCAACAATAGGACTGACAATATCTCCTAAGGTTTTGCCCTTGCCAGCAATAGAAGTAGGAGGAGTGCGACGTTTTATGGAAGGGGAGGTCTCTTCTAGGATAGTTACAATTACACGGGCATTTTTGACATGCGGCTGTTCAGCTAACCATGTTACTTGACCGTTTTCATAAATCGCTTCGTAACTTTTCAGCATGGCGCTTTCCTCGCGTTTAAACCTCTCTGAAGGTATTCTAACCCTTGCGATCGCATTTTACCCCTAGCGATCGCACCATCAAAATTCATTGGGAGTTTTGGATAATTGCATCACCCGACTCACCGCCTCCTTCACAAAGGATTTCATAAATTCATCCCTGCGATTGAGCTGAAACTGTCGCTGCACGACCTCTGTAATCCCACCATCGCCCCAGTCCTGATCGCGACTGAAATATTCGATAAAGCTCTCACCTGCAATCCGTGTGAGATAAGCACCTGCAACTGCCTGTACTGTTGCCTTGAGCAAATATCCCACCACCGTAATCGAGATCGCAGTACTGATAATTTGAACTACGCCCTTAACGATGCCAAGGCTGGCAAGCGTTGTGCTTAAAGAACCTACCAATTCCCTACCGCGCTTCAAATCGATATCGCAACCGTAAATCTTCCCAATTTCTACTACCATCTGTGCGTTAATCGCTGCCGTCGCCAACAGGTCAATCACGGGCAAAGGTGTCGCAAAAATTGCTCCCACAACCAACCACTGAAACCGCTCAACGATTTTTTCTGCCTTTACCTTGCGCTCCGTATTAATCGTACCGCGTGCTTCCTCGCTCAGTCGCTGTGACTTCAGCAGAATATTATCGGCAACTAGCTCATCGCCTTCATAATGCAGAATATCCACCATTCTGGCTAGCAAAGCCTGTAAGCGCGGTGGTGGCGTAACTGTTTCGCCAGATTCTAGGGTCAGCGTGGCAGGACGAGCGGCGATCGCCACCACATCCTCTGCCTCAATAAATTCGCTCACCCTCTCCCGCAAGCGTGTGAGCAGAATTTCGCGATCGCTCTTCGTGTAGCGATCGGTTTTGTTAAAGACTAAGAGCGATCGCTTGCCAATTTCCGCTAAAGCCTTAAGGGGTGAGTATTCCGAGGAACGCAGATCGTCATCGACCACAAACAATAGCAGATCGGCTTCCGTGGCAAGCTGCCGTGCTAGTCGTTCGCGCTCCGTTCCCGCCACTCCCGCTTCTAAAATGCCTGGGCTATCGGTAATGACGATCGCCGACTTTAAACCCTTAATCCTAACTGGTCCATAGACCTCACCCACTTTGGTTGTCCCCATCGGTGCGCCCACTTCCCCGACCTGCTTGCCAATGAGGGCATTCACGAGAGAGGTTTTACCCGCCGAACCGACACCAAACATCACCACCTGTAACTCTAACCGTGCAAAATTTTGGCGTAGCTCCTCCGAGCGCTCCAGCAATGACTGCCGCATCACCTCGTCCTGAATTTGGCGCACCTGTTGCTCTAATGCCAACAAGTTCTCACCCGCAGCTTCCACCTTATTGCTCGATACTTCGGGTTCGGCACGTTGCTTTTTGGGGCGACGCTGAAATAGCTTAAAGTAACGCCAGATCGCCCAAAATAACCCCAGCAATAATCCCGCTAGCAAGAGGATAGTAAAGGCTGCTAGAAGTGGCGAAGTGAAGGAAATAGCCCGATAGATCGCGATCAGGCGATCGATTATTGCCAGCACTACCCCAGCTACCGAGCCAAGTACTAGAAGAAAAATGAGCGATCGCAGCCACGGAAATTTAGACATACCGTTGCCATTACTTAGGGCGGAATTGTTGTCATTCCAACTTTAGCAATAATTATCGAGCTAAAAGCTGATAGCTAACCCACATTAGGGGCACGCCGCACAGCTAGCATAGTGATGTCATCGAACTGATCGGCAGTGTCAATGTGCTTTGTTAGATGCGTTTCAATCCTTTCAAGTATGGCAGCAGCCGTTTCTGGGGGATCTGCTAACAATTCAATAAATCTATGCTCAGTGAAGAACTTGCTCTCAGGATTTTTCGCTTCTGTCACGCCATCCGTATAGCCAACTAACATATCGCCTGGCTCCAAGCAGATTTGCTGCACGCGAAACTTCATATTAGGCATCATGCCTACAGCAGGGCCAGTCGGTCTCAGTCTGGCTCTGATGCCATCCTTGTTCAAGATTACCAGAGGTTCGTGACCGCCATTAACGTAGGTCAAGGTTCCTGTCGTAGAATCCAGCACACCAAAAAAGAGCGTAGCAAACATATTGAGATTGCTATGGTTTTCTGCTACGTAGTCATTGGTCAATCGCACAGCATTTAGCGCGTTGACGTGATCCAGATTAATCGTTAAGGGTTGTTGACCTGTCGAACTATTCGTCTGTGTGGGGGCGATCGCCACACTACCGACTAAATCTATATTGGAGGAAAAGACGCGAATCAGGCTACGGAATAGTGCCATAAATAGTGCTGAGCCTACCCCTTTATCGCAGACATCGGCAATTACCAGGCCAATCCCGCCACTGGGTAACATAAAAGTATCGTAAAAGTCACCTGCTACCTCACGTGCGGGTTTGAATAGGGCGGCGAGTTCCCATCCGTCTGGCTGCAAAATCTCATTAGGCAGAAAGTCTTTCTGCATTTTTCGCCCTTTCTCAATCTCATTGCGAGCTACGGCATCCTTAAGTTGACTCTCGTGCAGAACGGCATTTTCGATCGCCTGTGCCGCTTGAGATGCAAGGGTTGCCAGTAGTTGTAAATCCTCGGCTGTGTAATCAATCGGTTCGTTTTGACTAAAATTAACAACGCCAATCACGTTAGTTCTAGTTTTGAGGGGAGCGCAGATTAGCGAGCTGACCGGATTTGCGCCTGGCACAAAGCGCGGATCGGAGGAGACATTATTCACAATTTCACCCCTGCCGGAAGCGAAGACACTGCCAGCGATACCTTCCCCAGGCTTTAAAGCTACGTTAGTATGAACGGCTTGGCCAAAGGCGGCGATCAGCTCTAGCATCCCAGTCGCTTTATTTAGCAACATCACCGAACCACTGGTAGTTTTGATCAGTTTGCGCGCTTCTTCAATAATCACATTGCAGACTACAGGTAGCTCCAAGGAAGCGGTGATTTTTTCGGAGAGTTGATAGAAGAGATTAATTTCCTTGTATTTATTCAAAATCTCTTCGGCAAGTTGCTTTCTCTCAATCTCTTTCGCAGACATGAAGGATAAGAGAGTCGCTAAACCACTGGCTTTCTCACCACCGCTTACCCACCCAACAATCTCATCGCTTAGTTTGATTGGCGATCGCTCCGTGCTCTCTTCATCATCAACACCCATCAACAGCTTCCCTTCGGCATTATAAATACCAATGGAAATTCCAATTGAGGCTGCCACATCATTAATAATCCTGGCGGTCTCTTTCTTGCCAACCAGCTTGCTCAGGTTCAATGAAATCATCGTATTCCTATTTATCCTCAGCCAGATTTGGTCGGTTCACTACAAAAATATTGCGATTGCGATCGCCCACATATTCATACAAAAACTGATCTACGCCATCTAAAGCCAGATACACTCCCAGCCCTCCCACCTGTCGATGCGCTATATGTCGGTCTAAGTCGTCAGGCTTATCCCTGATATTTGGATCGTAGGGAATCGCACTATCCTCTAAACTGATTGTCAAACAGTGGTCATCAATTCTAGCACCAATACTCACATCCCCCTCCAGACCAGACTCTTCGTACCCGTGGACAATGATATTTGTCGCAATCTCATCTACGGCTAAACGGAGACGATAGGCAGCTTTTTTGTCCAGTCCAGCCTCTGTGGCAGATTTCATCACATACTGCGCGATCGCCCCCAACGAGTCTAGCTTCCCCTCGACAACTAATGGTTCCATATAAGTTTTAGTCACCTCATGACTTAGGTTAGATACATCAAGAAGTAGTCTTAAAACCTGGCGATTAGCGGTTAGCCAAAAGCTCAAAGCTAACCGCTAATCGCTAATTGCTAATTGCTAAGGATACTGATCTTGAATGATTACACTCTGATCGTATCCAGTCTTTACCAAGGTATCCAAGACAGTTTCTTGCGGACTGATAATGTAAATATCTACATTAGTACCCATTTTTTGCTTGGCAAAGATCAAGACTCTTAAACCCGCACTAGCCATGTATTCCAAATTTTGCATCAACAGCACAAGATGCTTTAGGTTTGGAACAGCAGCTTTTTCAATTTCTTCCTTAAAAGTATTTGCTGTGCTAGCATCTAGTTCGCCAGACAAAGCGATTTTAGCAATGCCATCAATCATTTCTAGTTCTGCGCTAAAAGCCATAATTACCTCATTTAGTTAATTGAAAGTTTTGTCAGTTGGTAGTTATTTGGTCAACCGATGGTGGCGAAAACTACTTACCTACCAAAATCACTACAGAGCGATCGCCTAGTAGAATGCCATGCTGATTGGACAGCAGCGGCTCTTTGCCGCACTCCCAGATATCATCAGGCGATGGTGCACCTGTGTTTGCAGACACATGCCACTTCATCCCAGGTGGCAGACCAGGTATCTCAAACCAATTGGCTTCCCAATGCATATTCATCGCTACATAAATGTAGTTATCGTTGGCCTTGCCTTCTCTGGCATGTTTGCCGCAAAGCATGAAAGCAAGTGTATTGCTGGAATCTGACCAATCAGCATGCCAAGCTTCGGTGCCATGCCAGGTAATATCGGCATAACCACTGCCAACATAGTCCTGGTTGCGGAAGTGTGACTGGTTTCGCAGGACTGGATGAGCTTTGCGGAAGGCGATACAGTGCTTGAAAAATCGAAATATATCGAGGTTGGCTTCTACTAATTCCCAGTCTAGCCAGTTTAGATCGTTGTCGTGGCAATAGGTATTGTTATTACCGTATTGCGTGCGCCCCACCTCGTCTCCCATCAAGATCATGGGTACGCCCTGGCTGACCATTAAGATCGCCACGGCATTCTTGATCTGACGATGGCGCAGCGCATTAATACCCCAGTCGTTAGTTAGCCCTTCGGTACCGCAGTTCCAACTGTCATTATCGTTACTACCGTCGTTATTATTTTCACCATTAGCTTCATTGTGCTTTTCGTTATAGGAAAACATATCCATCAACGTAAAGCCATCATGAGCCGTGATGAAATTAATCGAAGTGGCCGGGGCGCGACCTTCCCAGGCGTAGAGATCGGGAGATCCTTGCAGGCGCTGCGCCATATCTCCCACCCGACCGGAGTCACCCTTGAGAAACTTACGCACACCATCGCGGTACTTGCCATTCCACTCTGCCCACCGTCCAAAGGCTGGGAAGGAGCCGACCTGATATAACCCACCAGCATCCCAAGCCTCAGCGATCAGTTTGCACTTAGCCAAAATTGGATCGAAGGCTAGTGTCTCTAATAGGGGTGGGTTAGGCAAAGGTGCACCCGACTGATCGCGGCCTAAGATCGAGGCAAGGTCAAAGCGGAAGCCATCGATATGATATTCCGCTGCCCAATAGCGCAGACAGTCGAGCACGATACTGCGAACAATTGGGTTATTACAGTTGAGGGTGTTGCCGCAACCACTAAAGTTGTAGTAATACCCTTCCGGTGTCAGCATGTAGTAGGTTTTGTTGTCGATGCCGCGAAAAGAGATGGTTGGTCCATTCTCATTACCCTCGGCAGTATGGTTAAACACCACATCAAGAATTACTTCCAGACCGTGTTTGTGTAACTCTTTGATTAGAGCTTTCAACTCATCGACCTGCATCCCGATTTTGCCCGTTGCCGCATAACCAGCTTTGGGTGCAAAGAATCCGACAGTACTGTATCCCCAATAATTAACCAGGAGTTCGCCATTTACGGGGCTAGGACGACTATTCTCAAATTCGTCAAACTCATAGATCGGCATCAGCTCCACGGAGGTAATGCCCAACTCTTTGAGATAGGGAATTTTCTCGCGAATGCCCGCAAATGTGCCTTTGTGTTTGACTCCAGAGGAGGGATGGCGCGTGAAACTACGCACATGCATCTCATAGATAATTTGATCTTCGGGTGGGATTTCTAGTGGGCGATCGTGCTCCCAGTCAAAGTCATCAAAGGCAATGCGCGCCCGATGGTGATAAATGTTTTTCCAATCCGGTGTCTCTCCCCAGACATCTCGTCCGCCAATAATCTTGGCATAGGGATCGGTGAGAATTTTGGCTTTATCAAACCATTGACCCTCACTAAAGCTATTTGGCCCATCCATGCGAAAACCGTATTCGATATTCTCATAGTCCAAGTCAAATACGACCATGGTATACACGTTCCCAATCCTGAATTCATCGGGAAAGGGAATTTCTCCCATCGGTTCAGCAGCATGTTTTTTAAACAGTACCAATGTGCAGGAGGTGGCATAGCTAGAGAAAATTGAGAAGTTAACCCCTCCAGGTTCTAGCGTTGCACCAAAGGGAAATGGTCGTCCGCGCCTCAGCTTAAACTTGCCATCTGGCGAGGTATGCGTCGGGTGAATATCAATCCGAGATAGTGTCATTATTTTTTAATTCCTCCCTATTACTTGAGGACTTCTAAACCTGCATCAACAGTATCGCGAGTTGTGAAGAAATCGAGAAAGCCTGTGATCGACATGGTATCTGTAATTTCTTCGGAAAGCCCTACCAGCACTAGTTTGCCATCTTTAGCAGTCACCTGCCTATAGAGGGACAATAGCATTCGCAATCCTGCGCTAGACATATAGGGAACCTTAAACATATCCAGGAGGATTTTGCGACTGGATTCGGCAATGGGTAAAACTTGATCTTGGATTGCAGGGGCGGTGTTAGCGTCTATATCCCCTGCTAGCGCTACAACAGTTACTTGGTCAACTGTTTTGATATCGATCTCCATGGTTGCTCCTTATAAAATTCCTCTGTTTGAGCAATTATTAGCTGCAAAACACTCTTCATGCTGAGATATGCTTGCAGCTAATAAAAGCGCGATCGCTACGCCGGCACAATATGTACCTTAACCTTCAGGCGTTCCTTGGATTCAGGTAGTTTAACCGTGAGACCTTCGGCATCAAAATCAGAGTAGTATTCGCCATCAATTGTGCAGGAAGCGATGCGAATGCTCCCTGGTGGCAGAATATCTGGAGATACTCTCAGAATATTGTCCTTAAATCCACCTGGCATGGGTTTAAAGAATAGATCCATTGGCTGCTTGATAATCAGCAAGTTTGTATAAACTGCTGCGAGGTAGCATAGCTCGAAGGAGTGATAGCCGCTCATGGAGTGGCTGCCTTTGAGTCGCTCTGTTCCCATCAGATAGGGGATGCCATTTGCCAGGACGTTGAAGAAGACTGCACCGTCGTCATGATCGAGGAAGAACGCATTATAGAAGGCGGCTGACTCTCTTGCCAGTCGATGATGTTCTTCTTTGTGCAAGCATCCGGTCAAGATCAGATAGGCCAGGATCGCTTGTTCTTGTTGCCACCAGGCTTTGCGATCGTGCCAGACAAAGCGATAGTTTTCTTCGCCTTCGTCCAAAGTCCGTTCGACGACATCATACCAACCGCCGCGCTGGCGATCGCTACCCGCCGCAGGCATGACCTCGGCAATTTTCTCGGCTAACTTAAGATAATCATCCTTGGGCTTGAGGCTTTGCATCCGCATCAAGTTCCAGGAGATCTTGAGGTTATGGCCAACTACAGCCCGATTTTGCTGCCAACCCCAGGTTTGATCTTTGCTCCAGTCTTCAAAGAATTTCTCCTGGACGAATGGGCTATTGTCGAAGTCAGGGAAGTACTTGGCGATCGTGTCAAAGGTGTATTCGAGGAAATCGGCATATTTCTGTTCGCCTGTCGCCAGGTACAGATTGATCAGATAAGCAGGTGCGTGATCGCCAACCGAGTTCCAATTTTTCTTGCCGCGATTGCGTTCTGGCAGAGCAGTGCTACGGGCATCAAGCGTAATCGGATCGAGGTGGGAGAAGTAGCCACCTTTTTCCTTATCTAGATAATATTTATCAAATAGATCGATCGTTCTTGCCGCATCTTCAAGAATGCGAGGATCGCCTGTCAAACGATAGGTTTGAGTGGGACCAGCCAGAGCATATATTTGCTCGTAGGCGGGGATACCCATGTAGTCATCGCCAAATTCCGAAGCAAATACCTTGGTTTCGCGATTACCAGAGACATCGATCCCGTGATACCAGTAAATCAGGTTTTCGTCAGGATCGTAGAACCGCATATGATCGCGGAGGTACTCGGTGCCTTTTTCGGCAGCTTCGAGGAATCTTTCGTCCCCAGTCATCATATAGGCAGTAGCAAAACCATAAACAAGGCGCGAGATCGTATCGGTCTCCTGACGGTGATCGCCCTTTTTCTCGCCGGTGATCGCCAGTGTCGTGCGATAGTCGCGATAATCAATGGGCTTACCCTGAAACTGGGCGCGTAGATAGAACTCCCCTAACTCGCGAATTTGATTAATCCACCAGTTTTGTTTTTCAAACCGATATTCTTTCTCGGTGCGTCCATTAAAAATGATGCGTTTGGCTTCAAACTTCAGATCCCCTTGCTCTGGGTAGAAGCACCCGTATGCATACATATAACGGTCTGGCACCAACATTGATGCTATCTGCTCCGTACAATCTTGATATGGTTCTCCTAGGTTGCGGGTTAGTTCGGCGTAGGTTGTTGCCGTGAGTTTGACTTGGTATTCCCTCCCATCAGAAGTCTTAAGACCAAAGATGCCTTTACCTGAGTCAAAGGATGTAACGTAACCAGCGACTGTGTCCGAAAATGTAAAGTCTATTTTATTCATTAGCCCTCACGTTTACTCATCCTCTACGATTTCAATGAATTAGTTTCAATGATTAATTGATTCTTATGAGTGGATTTGCCCCTCAGGTCATTGCGAATTCTACTAATTGTAGAAGTACTCAAAACAGCTTAATTCCAAAACTAACTGCTTGCTTTACGTTCAGCGGTATTGTTTGACAGTTACTGAGATGACAACCGATTTTAATCAAATCTCAAGGTTTAGCGGGAACATTTAGTATTTTCGCTTGTCTAGCCATTTTATGTAAAGATTTCTAACGATATCGGCATATGGCGGTTCAGTTTTGTGAAATTACTGTTTCGCATATATGATGATGTCTTGAATTTCTGGGAGAAGTTTTAACTGCTCTAATTACCGAAGTATTGGCTTCTCTTGGTCAGATTTTGCAGTTTATTTCAGACATGCGACTGTTTGGAGGTTAGATTATGTCTACTATTTATTTGGCAACTCCACAGGGTGGTGCTTTATTTGGAGCGATCGAAGGCGATGTTGATGAAATCTTTATTGCAGGTGTAGGTAACGATCGCATCTCTGGAGATAAGGGAGATGATAGCTTTGTATTTCAAACTCCTAATGGGCCTAATGGCGGCTATGGAGGCAGCGATTATATTACCGACTTTGAGGCTTTTGGTGGCTCGGGCGACACGCTCAAGCTCAGAAATCTTAGTAATGGTATCCGCATTGAGGTCAGCGATCTCAGGAATGGTTCGATTGTCACGATCTTGCCACGCAACTCGACCGCTGCGCCAATTCAAACAATTACGCTACCAAATGTAACCGCTTTCCAGCTTTTGACCCAGGGTCAACTGGAAATAAACGGTCAATTAATTAATGAAACAAGTAAAGCTTTAGTCCAAAGCGATCGCACCAAATTCAGCTTCACAGTTGATGGAGTAGCTGGTAATACAGTTTTGGGCGGTAACGGTAACAATTTAGTTACAGGCGATACCATTTCCCCTTTGGAGATTAACACCCTAACCAACCGCTTAGCATCAATTGGGACGATTATTGTGCCTGGTGCTGGCCTCAGCGATGCATCGAGTGTCAATTTAAATACTACTGGTAGTATCCCTGAGACACTTTTGCCTAGAGCAGTCTTGAGTAAGTTACAACCTGCAGATGCTCCTACCACTGCTAATGACGATCTGATTATGGGTGAGGCTGGCAACGATCTGCTTATTGGTGGGCCTGGTAGCGATACGGTATTGGGTGGTGCTGGTACTGATGTAATCGTGGTTGGCTCTGGAGATACAGTTGATGGTGGCGCTGGCATCGACTATTACGCATTTGATTCATTCCCAGACGCTTCTGGTACGACTGCTAGCATTAACTACGTGCGACTGGAGCCGCCCTATGGTTCCCCTCTCACCGATCCCCTGACAGCGCGCACTGGGCCTGATGTAATTCTGATTAACTCGCAAGCGTTTAATCTCGGCATCGATCCTCTAACATTCCCCGATGTTGCCTCAAGGATTGGAGCGCTAAAGTCTGGCACGATCTTAGCTGGGGATGCGAGCGCCCCTAACGATCCCAAGAATGGCCAATTAAAGGTAGGTGAATCGTCGGTCATAGACTATGATGGCCCCCAAGCCGACGATATCCAGCCTTTGTTTTACTACAGCACTAGCTCAGGCATACTGACCTACGATCGCGATGGGGCAGCGACTGAGTTTGCTGGCGTGGCGATCGCAAATCTTGGGCCTGGCATTGGTTTACCTGCCGGCACCCCTTCAGATGTTCCTAATATCCTAATTTACGTTTATTAACTGATATTTACGTGGAATGATTTTAAGAAGCATTATGTGGGGGAGTTTGAGGACTGCGCTCTCAATTGGGGCACAGCCCCACCCCCTTTAAATATGGATCCTTCCGTTAGTTCTACGCAATGTGAGTTATTAACCAAACTGGGTGTGAAGCATATATGCTCCACACCCAGTTTCTGTGAGATAAACTCCGCGAAATCAGGCTAATTATGATTGTCCGACTACCTCAGAATCAATTTGAGCGGCATTTTGGCGATACCAGGCGATCGTATTGTTGAGGCCCTCTCGGAAATCTATCTGAGCCGTAAAGCCAAATTTCGATTTGGCTCGTTCGACATCCAAACAGCGCCTTGGCTGTCCATTTGGTTGATTTGTCTGCCAGACGATTTCGCCCTTATACTCCATTAACTCGCAGATTAGTTCGATTAAAGCGCGAATCGAAATCTCATAACCAGTGCCTAAGTTCACTGGTTCAGGTTCGTCGTAGGACAAAGTGCCCATGACGATACCCCGTGCTGCATCCTCAGCGTAGATAAATTCGCGTGTCGGCGTACCATCACCCCAAACAAAGATTTGAGTCTCATTTCGCTGTTGCGCTTCATACACTTTGCGAATTAATGCTGGAATCACATGAGAACTCAGCGGATTGAAGTTATCGGCGGGGCCATAGAGATTAACAGGTAGGAGATAAATGCCGTTAAAGCCATACTGTTGGCGATAGGATTGCAACTGCACCAATAGAGCTTTCTTGGCAATACCATATGGAGCATTAGTCTCTTCTGGATAGCCATCCCAGATATCATCTTCCTTAAATGGTACAGGTGTGAACTTGGGATAGGCGCAAATTGTGCCAACACAGACAAACTTCTCGACCCCTGCTTGATAGGCCGCATGGATTAGCTGCGTCCCCATAATTAGGTTGTCATAGAACAGTTCGGCTGGTTTTTCGCGGTTTAGGCCAATGCCTCCGACGTGGGCCGCCAGGTGAATAATAATGTCTTGATCTTGAACAGCTTGCTCACAACTGGCCAGCGATCGCAGATCGCAATCACGCGATCGCGGAATTGAGATCGCCGCTTTATCAGCACCAGCTGCGAGTAGCTGATCTACTACCTGAGCGCCTAAAAAGCCAGCACCACCTGTAACCAGTATTCGCTTGTTTTTAAGGGAAGTCATGAATTTGCTACTGCCAATTTTCGTTTGTGGACTGCTTAGTCATTGTTCTATCCTGACTGGATTCACCATGGGGGGTGGGTAAACCATTAGCTTCTAGATCGGCATCTACCATGATCTTGACAAGTTCCTCAAAAGTCACTTGTGGGTGCCAATTCAACTTTTGCTTTGCTTTCGTTGGATCGCCGAGCAGCAGATCGACTTCCGTAGGGCGGAAATATCGCGAATCGATTTCTACATAATCATCCCATTTGAGCCCAACGTATTTGAAGGCAACTTCTAAAAATTCCTTCACGGTATGGGTCTCACCTGTGGCAACCACATAGTCATCCGGCTGAGCCTGTTGCAGCATCAACCACATCGCCTCAACATATTCTTTGGCATATCCCCAGTCGCGCTTAGCCTCGATGTTCCCCAAATACAGCTTGTCTTGCTGCTTGGCAACGATGCGGGCGATCGCGCGAGTAATCTTGCGCGTTACAAACGTCTCACCTCTACGTGGCGATTCATGGTTGAACAGGATACCATTGCAGGCAAATAGGTCGTAGGATTCACGATAATTCACAGTTTGCCAGTGGGCATAAACCTTGGCGCAGGCATAGGGGCTGCGAGGGTAAAAAGGTGTTGTCTCGCTTTGAGGTACAGCCTGGACTAACCCATACATCTCAGAAGAACCCGCTTGATAGTAACGAACCTGTTGCCCAGTACGTTGTTGGAAATCTCGCAGCGCCTCTAATAAGCGTAAAGTTCCCATCGCAACGGAGTCAACCGTAAACTCAGGTGCATCGAAGCTAACGCGCACATGGGATTGAGCCCCCAGATTGTAGACCTCATGTGGGCGAACAGCTTCTAAGATTTTTCTCAGTGTCGTCCCATCAGTTAGATCGCCGTAGTGCAAAAACAGCTTTGTGTCTGGCAGGTGAGGATCTTGATAGAGATGATTTATGCGATCGGTGTTGATAGTTGAACTGCGTCGTACAATGCCATGCACCTGGTATCCCTTAGAGAGTAGCAGCTCGGAAATATAAGATCCGTCCTGCCCAGTAATTCCAGTTAGTAATGCCCTTTTCTGTTCGCTCATTCCTTAGTTTTTAGTGAGGTTAGCTGTCAAATTTACGCTGACTATTTGGTGCCCTTTTCTAATACCCTAATTGGCTACTTAAACTTAATCCAGTTATAGGGGTATCGTCAACCGTTTAGGGCGTTTAGACACAGAGATCGCTATTCGAGAGCTTTAACGCTAAATTGCTGAAACAAAATCAGACTTTAGGGTAACCGCGACTATAAAGCAAGTCTTAGTGATGACTGCTAGCCATAATGCTACCCAAACGGGATCTGGGGGACACTTGTCGGAGTCCAGTTAATTAAATGCATTGATTGCACGCTGAGGCAGATCCTATGTCATAATCACTGCGTTCAATTCTTGATCGGGTTTTAGCCAGGATTTTAAAGTATGTAGTTTTTTGCCACACAACTGTGCGAAAGTGTCCATTTTTATATAGCTTCAGGTAGTTCAAACATGAGATTTCCACCTACTCCTTACTCAGTTTGGAGTCAACTCAGAAACAACGAAATTCAATCCTATCAAGAGGCTCTTAGCCTGCTGGTAAATGAGCAAGGAACGGTCAATCTCGATCTGCTGGACTCCGAACTGACCTACCGCTTCTTTGCCGAATTTGAGGATCGCAATTTATTACCTCCCCTGATTCCCTTACTGCTATGGCGCAGTTGTTATTTCCTGGGTAGCCCCAGGGAAGTCGATATTGAAGACTTGCAAAGGATAAGCGATCGCACGCTTACCGAAATCAAGCTATTCCCCATTTCAGATGATAGCTACAGGCTGTGGTTTCGCAGGCAAAATATTCCTAACCAAAACAGTATTAACTCTTCACCTCTAATCAACCCGTTAACTGGCGAAACAGAGCAAGCCGATATTGGTGAAGTCACAGCGCTATATCTATCACAAGCAGTCGATCAAACTCGACGCATTAACGCATTAATTGCAGTAGCCCTCCAGAATCGTGCTAGCGACATTCACCTAGAGCCCACTCAGCAGGGGTTAAGAGTGCGCTATCGGATTGATGGCATTCTGCGAGATATTAAAACTTTACCGCTGGAAGTAAGCCGCAAGATTATCGTGGCGCTTAAGGTAATGTGCGATATGGATATTGCGGAAAGTCGTCGTCCCCAGGATGGACGGATTGGCAAGAACTATGCGTCTAGTGAGAATCTAGAAATGGGTCTAGATATGCGGGTCAGCACCCTACCCTGTGTGGGCGGTGAAAAAGTGGTGATCCGACTATTACCCCGTGAAAATCCATTCTGTGGAAATATTGAAAGCTTGGGATTCCCTCAAAGAGCTCTGAGTATATACAAGAGCTGGTTGCAACAGCCTCAAGGTCTGATTATCATGACTGGGCCAACTGGTTCAGGTAAAACCAGCACGCTTTACACCAGCTTACAGATGATTGCAACTGAGCAGGTCAATGTGTGTACAGTTGAAGATCCAGTAGAATATATCCTGCCCAATATTACGCAAACCCAGGTACACGAAGCTGCAGGGATGACCTTTTCCGCAGGTCTGCGCTCAATTTTGCGTCAAGATCCAGATATCATCATGGTGGGGGAGGTGCGAGACCCTGAAACAGCAGAAACTGTGATCCGCGCTGCACTTACAGGCCACCTTGTGCTGAGTACCATGCACACTAACGATGCGGCCAGTGCCATTCCTCGCTTAAAAGATCTAGGTCCCGATCCAGGCTTAGTAAGCGATGCATTATTAGGGATTATCGCCCAGCGTCTTGTGCGTAAGGTATGTAAGTACTGCGCTCAACCCCATATCCCTACAGCTTCAGAATTGCAAATTTTGGGGTTGGATCTGACTACCGCGCATTCGCAAAGTTGGCAACGCGGTCGGGGCTGCGATCGCTGTTTTAATACTGGTTATCTGGGCAGAGAAGCGATCGTTGAGTTGATTGATATTAACGACACAATTCGCCAGATTATCTATGAAGGCACGATTACCCACATGAACAACTATCTCAACGAAGTGGGATTTGATTCGTTCCGACTCGCGGCGATCGATAAAGTCACCAGTGGCATTACTACGGTTGAAGAGGTACAGCGGGTGCTGCCGCGTAGTTCGTTGCAATATAAGTCTACACCTACCTTGTTTCCTGTGATACCGAATATCAAATTGGTTAATCACACATGAGATATGGTGCATTTCAAATGAGACCTAAAATCTCGGAATTTGTCTGGAATCCGAGCAGTAATGCCTTCGGCATCAGATAAATTATCACTTGCAGAATTTATTTTTCTGGAAGGCGGCAATAGTCTAACAAACACCTTACGAGTTAACCCTAGCTTAATCAGTGTCACAAAAATTTATCAATAGCTTGGACTATCTTGGTAATCTTCGACTATTATTTTGCTATCCCAAGTAGATCGATCTTACCCAATTTAGATACCCAAAAATGCCGCAAGACCCTGAAATTTCCTCACTTTCAGAAGATCTAGACCAGTTTAGAAACTTGAATCCCAGTCTGGCAGGCACGCTACCCCCCCCGTTACATTTGTTAACACTCAGTCTATGGCTACTGCTAGCTTAGATATCGCAGCGAGTTTAATTGAATTTGATCGCTCCACAGGGAAGCTCTCGATTCTCGGCGATACTGGGAATAATACGGTGCAGGAATGGATTAGCGATGATGGCTATCTGCAACTGATACTTGACGGGCAGGCTAAATCTAGCGATCCTCTATCAGCATTTTTTGACTCGCGGCTGCAAGGTGTGACGCGCGATACTCTTACTCGCATCAATTTTGATGGTGGAGAGGGTCGGGATACTTTACTTGTAGGCAATCAGAGTTTAGATCGTCTGGAAATCGCTGCCGATGACGATATTTTGATTAATGGCAATGCGATCATCGCCACTGACAGTCTTGATGTGTCAGCGGATACTATTACTGCTACGGGCAGCCTCACGGGTAGCAAAATTAATCTCAACAGTAGAGATGCGCTGAAGCTGGAATCGGGAACTAAAATTACTTCCCAGGATGGGGATAAAGGTGGAACGGTGCATCTGTTGGGTAAAGAAGTTAGTTTGACTGGCGTGGCGATCGATGCATCTGGGGTGAATGGCGGCGGGACGGTATTGATTGGTGGCGATTATCAAGGTAAGGGTAGTGTGCCTAATGCTCGCACCACATTTATCGATGCTAGTACGGTAATTAATGTTGATGCTTTGCAGAAAGGGGATGGTGGTAGAGCGATCGTTTGGGCGGATGATACTACAAGATTTCTGGGCAAGATTAATGCACGAGGAGGTAGTGTGTCTGGCGATGGGGGCTTTGCCGAAGTTTCAGGCAAGCAAAACCTAAGCTTTAATGGAACCGCAAATTTGGATGCTATCAATGGCAACCTGGGGACTTTGCTACTAGACCCAGCCAATATCAGGATAGCGGATATGGCTGAGGTTACCGATGCCGATCCCAATATTTACAATTATCGTTCGCTGGAAAGTATAAGTGGAAACATACTCCTAGAAGCAACTCAAAACATTACAATCGATCCAAATATAAGTCTTATCTTACGGAATCCTTTAAGCTCAGTGACCTTTATTGCTGGCGAGCAATTTAGTATGGATCCTAATATGGAAATTAATGTTTATGGGAAGACTGATATCGCCGTCTCTGCAAAGGGAATTAGAGCTGGTAGCATTTCTACTAGGGGTGGGGATATTAATCTAACTGCTAATAACAATATTTCTGTTAGTAGTTTAGGTTCTTTTCCTGGAATAGATGCTATTGGAGGGGATATAGAAGTTATTAGCACGGATGGAAGTATTAAATTTGAGGATAGAAAAGTGATTGCTTATGATCAAGAATATACACTTTCAGCTGGTATTTACAGTCGGGGAGAAGTTATTAGTGGAAATATCAATATAAAAGCTGGAAAGTCTATAGATCTGGCGCAAGATATTAGTACTCTCAGTTCAGGCAACGTTGGTAATATCAACATTACTAGCATGACAGGCGACATCCTAAATGTTGGGAACCTTTATGCCCAAGGAACTGGTACAGGGAATGGAGGAACGATCAAGCTAAAAAGTGAGCAAGGCGGAATTTCTACTAACGATCTAGGTAGTTATATCAGTACTTGGAGCTTAAATGAAAACTCAAATGCTAATGGCGGAAATATTGAGGTAAATGCGGCTAAAGACATCGATTTAGGCTTGTTCAAAAATCTTAGCTCCTATGGAGATGGGAATGGGGGGACGATTAATCTTACTAGCTCCACTGGCAAGATTACTGCAAGCCTTCTTGACTCTTCGGGCAATCAAGGCACAGGTGGAAATATCAAGGTAAATGCCGCAAAAGACATTCATGTAGGCTATGGTATAGCGTCTAGCTCAGGCGGATCAGGTAATGGGGGAATTGTTAAGCTTAAAAGCGAGCAGGGTAAAGTAACTATTGGAGGTGTTTTTGGCGATTCCTATGGCTTTCTTTACTCTAATAGTAGTAGTGGAATAGGTGGAGATATTGAAGTAGTTGCTGCTAATGATATTGGTATAGCAAGTGAAGTAAAGTCCAACTCAGGTGGGTCTGGTGATGGGGGGGCGATCGCCCTCACTAGCACTGATGGCAACATCACTACAGGCTCTCTCCGCTCTGACAGCACTCAAGGCACAGGTGGCAATATCACTATTAATCAAACTCCTAGTGGCACGGTGAGAATAACAGGGACGGAAAAAATTGATGATGTTGACTTCAGTATTTTTGCAGGTACTAGAGGAAATCCAACCATCAATATATTTCACAGCGGTAGTTTGAACCCTGGCGCTGAAGATTTCACAGTGGGCGATGCCACGGTAAACGGTACAGCAGGCGCAATTATGGCTGGTGCTGATTTAATTGCTGATGCACTACCTTTTGACGCTCCATATACACTTGGAAATATTTCAATCAATACTGTTACACCAGTTAGTAGCAACAATTCAGCGCAAATTAAGCAGCTAATCGAGAATGATTTCCAAACTGCATTAGCCCCATCAAAAGCGGCTTTTATTGGACTTGCGGGGTATACATTGAAACGTTATGAAGAAGTAGTTAAAAAGTTACAAGCATTTAAAGAATTATCCTTAACTACTACTTTTGATGTTCTAAAAGCCTCAAATATTCAGGTCATAGTAGCAGATTCGATATTTAATAACATCCAAATACTCCTGGATGCTAGCAGAGCCTATAGTGTTATTGATAGAGCGCAGATTGCATATATTTTAGCTACTGTCAGTCATGAATCACAGTTTGGAATTATCGGTGCTTATCCTGGTCCAGCTACTCACAATCCTATGTATGAATACTCTGGAGGAGAAATTGGGGATACACAAGATATCAATTACTTCAGTAACAATTACGATAATAGAAGTGATTTTAGACATAGAGGGAGAGGATCAGGAGATGGTTTCAGATATAGAGGGCGCGGTTTTGTTCAGTTGACTGGTAGAGATAATTACGAAAGACTCCAACAACTTCTTGGTGTAGACATCACAGCAACTAATGGTGAGCAGATAGTAAATAGAGTTACCACATATAAAGATGGAACCGTTTTAAATCAAGTCACGCAGTATACCGATGAAGCTGATCCTGACAAGGTTGCTAATGATAAAAATCTGGCTGCGAAAATCACAGTTTTAGGAATGAGAGATAGCTTATTTACACAAGATGGTAGAGGTTTGAGTTACTATGTTCTCGATTCAGATAGCAATCCAGATTTTTACAATGCTCGAAGAATTGTGAATGCTTTAGATGAAGCAACTTCCATTAGTAGAGTGGCTAATATTTATTGGCAAACCCTCAGAAAAATTCAATATAAGTAGGATCTGATGAAATATATGAAGATAATTTTACTCAGCTTATCTGTATTTCATTTGTTCAGCCTATTTTATCCATGTCAAGTTCTGTCTGATGGATATGAAGTACCTTCGATTAATCGAACTAATAAAAAAGCACAATTCATCCCTCCTTTTTGGGAGGAAGCTGTTACTAAAATTCGGGTGACAACTAAAATTCCAATTTTAGTTCCCAGAGAAATTCCTAGACTTGAGGATATCCGTTTGGGAAATGGTAGGCAGATGTTTGGATATTCTGATGGCAATACCAATAAATATACGCTCGCCATAAGACGTTTCAAAGAGTGTGGGCCAAGGAATTGTATTCTTTTTGAAATGGATGGAGAGGTGATTACTGAAAAAACAGAGGTATGGGAAAAAACATACCAATATATGCTTGATATTAGTGAAGGACATGCAAGCTACTGCAAAAAAAATCCGTATCCACCCTGCTCCGAAGTTATTCTAGCAAGAAAAGATTTACTTAATCAGGTAGCTCCTATCACTCTTGTCAATGGAATTAAGGGGATTTTCTTGCCCCGATACTGTTTTGCAACAGGATGTTTACCCGCACAAATAGTTTGGAAAAACGATATTTATCAATATAGAGTTCGTTTACATGGCTCATATCAAAGTCCATTAAAGGAGCTAGTCAGGATAGCAAATTCTGCGATTGAGAATCAGCCATGACTTGCTTAGGATATTGCCTATGCTCAATTCTTGCTATAACTAGCAACTTAGTAACTATAGGATAGGTAGTGCCTAGATATCTTGATGGATTGTCATTGTGCTTATAGAATCATGTGATCGCGCCCAGAATCAAGTTTTATAGAATACTGCGATCTCCCTTCAATTAGAAACTCTAAATAGCGATTCGAGGTTTATAGAATGATGCGATCGCCCTTCGATTAGAAAAGCTAAATAGCGGTTCGAGGTTTGTAGGATGTTGCGATCGCCCTTTGATTGGAAATGCTCAATAGCGATTTGAAGTTTATAGAATATTGCGATCACCCTTCAACCAAAAAAACTAAATAGCTGTTCGAGGTTTGTGGAATGTTGCGATCGCCCTTCAAGTGGAAATGCTAAATAGCGATTTGAGGTTTAGAGAATATTGCGATCACCTCATGGCACTTTTAAGAGTAGCGATCGCCCCTCAACCAGAAAAGCTAAATAGCGATTTGAGGTTTATAGAATGTTGCGATCGCGCTTTAATTAGAAAAGCTAAATAGCGATTCGAGGTTTATAGAATGTTGCGATCGCCCTTCAGTTAGAAAAACTAAATTGAGATCGATTGGATTATAGTGCCATGTGTAAATGTTTTCTACCAGTTAAAACACCTTCACAGATGAACTGCTAGAATTAGTAGGAGATTGATTAAAAGGAGAACCCTATATGGCTACTATTACTCTCCAACTGCCCCCAGAACTCCTCGCCCAAGCTCAGGCGATCGCGCAACATCCTGACGATTTGCAAATTTTTTTGATTCGAGCGATCGAGCAAGAAATTTTACGCCATCAAGCTCCTACCCACAAACACAACTTCTGGAAAGCAGTAGAAAAAATTCGCACTGAGATGCAGTTAGAAGGAGTCGAAATCGACACGGATGAAATTTGGGGTGACGTGCGCGATCACTCGACTGGGAGAGAAGTAATTTTGTGAGTCTATATCTGATTGACACCAATATTCTGTCTGAGCCGATCAAACCTCAACCCAACGAGAGCGTCATCACTGCAATGCAATGCTACACCGAAGCGATCGCCATTTCAGCCGTTACATGGCACGAAATTCAGTTTGGTTGTAACCGATTACCTCCCTCTCAAAAACGCGCAAAACTTGAACAATATCTTCGAGAAGTGCAGTCCACATTCCCGATTTTGCCCTATACCCATGAAGCTTCCACCTGGCATGCTAGCGAACGTGCCAGGCTGACAGTAATTGGACAATCACCAGCCTTCGCAGATGGACAAATTGCCGCGATCGCCTATGTCAACAATCTAATTCTTGTTACAAATAACGTTTCGGACTTTGCTGGTTTTCACAACCTGAGAATAGAAAATTGGTTCACAGCTCAACCCCTCTAAATGTTTTTAGACTGCCTGATTTGAGCATAACTATCAAATGTTCAATACATTCATATTCATCTAACTCAACCCACTCGCTTTCTGTCAAAACACCCGATCTGCTAGCCAAAAGCAACCTCTGTAAGCCCTCTTGCATTTCAGGTGTAGGACGAAATTCACTAATTTGTTGATGAGTTGGATTACTTGCCAAGAAATTTAAAACATAGCTGTATACATTCACGGGAAGAGTTCGATGCTCTAAACTTTGATTAAGAACTTCGGGCAGGCGATCGCCTAGTTTCCTAACTTTTCTGATAACTCTTCCGTTACTTCTAATGTAATTTTAACCATAATGCCAACCAAAACAATTTACAGTGGTTCTAGTAACGCTTAGGGTTATTTTAACTCAACCAAGTTCCAAATACGATCGCGCTTTTGAGTTTATGAATTTGCGATCGCCCTTCAACTAGAGAAACTAAATAGCGATCGCACTTAGAATTGAGGTTTATAGAATGTTGCGATCGCCCCTCAACCAGAAAAGCTAAATAGCGATTTGAGGTTTATAGAATGTTGCGATCGCCATTCAAGTGGAAAAGATAAATAGCGATCGACAAATGCGATCTCATGCTGTAGATCTTTGTTCGATCTACAAGATTTTCATGGCTTGGTGTAATTGTTCGCCAACTCTTTAAAAATTCTTATTCTACCCTTAACTAAATATTAATCTCTTGTTTATGTGACCTGAGTAAAGTCATTAAGGGCCTAATGATTAGGCTTAATCGGTAGCAGAATGCAGTCAGCTTTTGTTTTATTCGCTGCCATCGGTTCGTCAGGATAGATTTTTAAGATCTCTGACCGCTCCTGAAAAAATCCCCCTGAACACCACACAACTCATTTACTTGACTTGGAGAATTTACTTTGGCTCTTAATCCTGGCGATATTGCATTTGTAGGCTTCAATGCTGACGGCAACGATAACATAGCATTTGTGGCACTTGCTGACATCACCCCTGGTGAAGTCATTATTTTTGAGGATAATGAGTGGAATGGAACGGCTTTTGTGGACACGAACGAAGGTGCATTTAGCTGGACAGCGACAAGTTTAGTCCCGGCTGGTACCATCGTTACCATCGACAACATAGGCACTGGAACGATCGCATCTAGTACGGGTACTGCCGCAACACCAGTTACTGGAAGAGGTGCAAACCGAGGAATTTCCGCAAGTGGTGAAGTCATCTATGCCTATCAAGGAACAGCAACTTCTCCAACTTTTCTGACTGCGATCGCCAATAGCGGTTTCAATACTGCCAATGGTATTTTGCCGTCAGTCCTGTCGGCTGGGACTAATGCGATTGACTTGTCAACGGTTGTTGCCAATGGTGCAGATGTTGCGGCTTACACTGGCAATCGCAGTGGTCAAAACACATTCGCCTCCTATCTAGCGTTAATTAATAATCCGACTAACTGGGTAGGCCAGGATGGCACGGGCGATCAAAGTATTGATGGTACCGCCCCTGATGTACCATTTAGCGCAACGGCTTTTGCCACCGGCACAACACCTCCCCCTTCAGGTAATGCCCCTGAGATCGCGCTCAACACATCAACTACTAATTTCCTGGATGGTGGAAGTCTGGCTCTCCTTCCAACCACTGGCACAGGCGCAATTAGTGGCGTAATTAGCGATCCCACCGATCCTGCCAAGACATTAGGTGTGGACTTCACTCTTTCTGATTCTGATAGCCCAGTTGGCAATTTAACAGTTACTGTCACTAGCAGTAATCAAAGTGTTGTCACTAATGCCAACCTCAGCGTCACAGGAACTGGAGCTAGTCGCAATCTCAAGATTAATCCTACTGGTGTAGGTTTGGCCGACATCACTGTTACAGTCGGTGATGGGAGTCAAACAGCAACTTATATAATTAACTATGCTGCTTCCGCCGCATCAACTAATCCTACTAGCACTAAATTCTTAACTGGAACCAGTGACGCTTCCACAGCGATCGCGCTTGATAGCAACTTCATGCTAGTCGCCGACGATGAAGACCAAACCATCCGTCTTTACGATCGCACTAACTCTGGCGCGCCTGTAAATGCTTTTAACTTCACGAGCAACTTGGGACTGTCGGGCAGCAGCGAAGTAGACATTGAAGCTTCCACTCGTGTTGGCAATACTATCTACTGGGCGGGTTCCCACAGCAACAATAGCAGTGGTAGCGATCGCCCTAACCGCGAGCGCATCTTCGCCACTAATATTTCTGGCTCTGGTGCCACCACTACCCTTAGTTTCAATGGATACTACCAGTTTCTCGAAGATGACCTGATTGCCTGGGATAACGCTAATGGCCATGGTTTGGGAGCAGGCTTCCTAGGATTGGCAAATAGTGCAGCGGCTGGGGTTCTACCCGAACAAACCAATGGATTTAACATTGAGGGTTTGACCATTGCTCCAAATGGTACAACCGCCTACGTCGCTTTCCGCGCACCCAACGAACCCACCAGCACACGCGACAAAGCGCT
>JANMRU010000390.1:0-52883 GCA_031388585.1 Pseudanabaena sp. SOY_30_concoct_251
ACTTTATTCACATCTCATCCCATTCCCAACTATAACTGCCATAAAATCGCAGAAAATCTCAACTCCGATTATGGAGCTAAGGGACATCTCAGACGTTTGATCTGGACGCAGTTTCGATTAGGAAATATCCATCACCAGCTACACTCAGATTTGCTTTTTTCTCCTATTCCCGAAGCACCACTATTTTCTCGATCTCGCTATGTTGTGACCGTCCACGATTTGATTCCTCTGCGATTCGGCAAACCCTTCTCGAGACTGACTACCTATTTCCGCTACTACATCCCTCAAGTTTTACATCAAGCCGAGCACATTATCTGTAATTCTGAGAGTACAAAGCAGGAAGTGATGTCATATTTTGGGATTAACTCGCAGAAAATCACATCAACTTTGCTGGCTTACGATCGCGACCACTTTCGCAATTTAAATCTACCAGAAGAGAATTATTTTCTTTATATTGGCCGCCACGATCGCCACAAGAACCTGCATCGTTTAATCGAGGCTTTCTCAACTTTATCACATCACCAGAACTGCAAATTGTATCTGGCAGGCCCCGCAGACGATCGCTACACACCAGACTTAAAAGTTTTAGTAAATGAGTTAGGGATGGAGCAACGCGTCAAATTCCTCGACTATATCCCCTATGCCGATCTACCTGCATTGATTAATCAGGCGATCGCTTTAGTATTTCCTAGCCTATGGGAAGGATTTGGATTGCCCGCACTGGAAGCTATGGCCTGCGGTACTCCTGTAATCAGTTCAAATCTATCGGCTCTACCAGAAGTCACAGGTGATGCGGCATTACTAATCGATCCCTATGATGTGAAGGCGATCACCGATGCCATGCAAGCCGTAGCAGATTCATCTCAACTACGTACCAAGATGCGTGCGGCTGGACTAGAACGAGCTAAATTGTTTAGTTGGGATCGTACAGGCAAAGCCACGGCAGAGATTCTAACTAGATACATCTAACCTCCAATCTGGGACATCGTGCGCTGATAAGTTTTTTGCTCACCTGTACCGCGATCGCGCTCTTTAAAATTAATTTCTCCTTTCAAATTCAATAACTCTCCGACCTGTTCGCGCAGGATCGCATAGTCATCACCTCGCCTTAGCGCTGTTTTGAGATCGATTTGGCCTGCCTCATTCAACAGGCAAGGACGCAAAAATCCATCAGCAGAGAGACGCATTCGATTACAGCGATCGCAAAAACATTCCGACATCTGACTAATAAACCCCAACGTACCCTTAGCACCAGGAATCTGAAATACATCCGCAGGGCCATTACCGCGACAATTACTTTCTACTAGACCGTAGCGATCGCTAATCCGTTGTCGCAATGTAGCAGAATCTACCCAGCCTTTATGCTCGAATAAATCCGTATTACCGATCGGCATAAATTCAATAAAGCGGACATGCCAAGCGCGATCGATGCTCAGTGCAGCTAGATCCAAAATTTCGCAATCGTTTACGCCTGGGATAACCACAACATTCAACTTTAGCGGATCGAAACCGACAGCATGAGCGGATTGAATGCCTTGCCAAACATTCTCCCAGCGATCGCGTCCGGTAATTTGGCGAAAGACATCCTTATCTAGCGAGTCGAGACTAATGTTAATGCGTCGCAATCCGACATCGTAGAGAGGTTGAGCTAGATCCGCCAACAAGAAGGCGTTAGTCGTCACAGATAGGTCTTCGGTTCCAGGTAAGTCTGCAATTGCACCGACCAAATCAACCACATCACGGCGCAAGAGCGGTTCCCCACCTGTGAGTCGAAACTTATGAAATCCTAATGGCATGAATACTTCACGCAGAAGTACGAGTAGTTCGGCATTAGTGAGCATTTCCTGTGCCTGAATATAGTCAAGCTCCGATCCTTCAGGCATACAATACTGGCACCGAAAATTACAGCGATCGATCAAACTAATGCGTAGATAATCAACTGTATTCACGGAAAACTTCCTTTGTGTGCCACAACGAATATGCGATCGGCTGTCTGCATCTTAACCTGAGGTAGTGTAGGTTGGGGGAATTATATTTTTATTGGCAAGAGGTATCCACTAATTCGCGATCGCTACTGTTTAGAGTTGGGATCCTCACTTTGCGTCAGGGTCAAGGGGAATGTCAAAAAAGTTGATTGCCAAGCCCTTGGAGTTATTCGGGAACTTGTTTCTTCTGTAGGATTTGACAGATCTCCTCAACAGTTGAGAAAAATGCATCTCCCACAAATCTGAGACTCGCGATCGCCCGCTGACCTGCTTCTTCATTCCCTGCTCCACAGGCATCAGTCACGACAACAGGAATATAGCCCAAATCGGCCGCATGGCGGACTGTTGGCTCAATGCCGATTTCGGTCGCCACGCCCACAACGATCGCAGTTTGGATGCCGCAGTCCCGCAAAGCAATATCCAAAGGAGTACTCTCAAAGGCAGACATTGTAATCTTGTCAAAAATCGCCTCCGAGGCAAGTGGTGTTATCTCTGGGATGAGTTGAAAACCAGGTGAGTCACGCAGAAACCAGGGCTTAACATCTTTAACTGAGGTAGCTCTTTGCCACGCCTTAGCTGTCTTGAGTTGGAATACACCTGATAGCTCATTAGGCAATGACATGTGGCGCATAAAAAATATACGCAAACCAACTTCTCTCGCTGTTTGAAGAACCTTAACAACCTGCGACTTGATCTGAGAGCCATTGCTTAATTGGCTGAAAATACCCACCTGCATGTCATAGACGATCAAAGCTGTTCGATCGAGTTCGCAGGCTTCTTCCAAGTTTTCAGGAATCTCTAATCCAAATACCTTTTCCATCAGTTTTCACCAAATGTAGTAGTTTGCTAGGTCAGTCTGGCATATGCTAACACGGACTTGGTAGTGTGCTTAAGCTGTAGTTAGCGATCTGATGTTAGGTGTCTGTCCTTTCATGAAGCAGGATATTCATACTCCTGTTCAGCAAACTCTTTGTACCGAAGAATGTACATTTTCGCTTACATTTTGCGGCAGGGAAAGCATCTCACGAATTCGTTAGTTTGTCTGCCTCGGCACGGATGCGTTCTTCCTGCTCTCTAAGTTCGGGCGTAAATTCTTCACCGAAGTCATCTGCTTCAAAGACTGGACGAATATCGATTTCGGATTCTCCTGGCATTGGGTTGGGGCAGCGCTTCACCCAGGCGATCGCTTCTTCCATTGATTTCACTTGCCAGATCCAGAAGCCTGCAACCAGTTCTTTTGTTTCTGTGAATGGGCCATCAGTCACGGTTCGATTTGTGCCTGAGAATCTTATACGCACTCCTTTTGAGCTGGGATGCAGCCCCTCTCCAGCAAGCATAATTCCTGCCTTGACCAACTCTTCGTTGTAGTTACCCATTTCTGTCAGAAGCTGTTCGCTTGGCATTACGCCTGCTTCAGAGTCTTTGGTAGCCTTGACCATAACTATCACTTTCATAGCTAAATCTCCTTGTTGTTTATATAGCAATCCTAAATCATTTGTAATTTTGAGGGCTCTGTGAAATGAATTCCCGTAGAGAATTCATTTCACAATCCAAATAGAATCTCTGTAGTTTCTGAAATGTTATCCAGCATATGCTTGTCTGAGTGCATTGATGTCGATCTTCTTCATTTGCAGCATGGCTGCCATGGCTCTTTGAGATTTTCCAGAATCATGGTCACTGAGCATCTCGACTAAAATTCTGGGGACAATTTGCCATGAAGCGCCGTATTTATCCTTGAGCCAGCCGCACTGCTGCGCCTTTTCATCTCCGCCTTCTGATAGCTTATCCCAGTAGTAGTCCACTTCTTCCTGTGTCTCGCAATCGACTTGGAATGAAATGGCCTCGTTGAATTTGAACATCGGGCCGCCGTTGAGAGCTGTAAACTTTTGCCCATCAAGCTCAAATGTCACGGTTTGAAGCGATCCTGGGGGTTTACCATGAATCTCCTGTCCAACTTCGCTATGCCGTGTGATGTTATCAATCTTTGAATTTCTAAAAATGGAGGTATAAAACTTAGCTGCCTCTTCGGCTCGATCGTCAAACCACAGAAATGGAGTTATCTTTTGAATGTGTTGCATGATGTTTCTCCTAATAGTTCTAAATCTAGGCTGTTGCTGGGGAGTTTTTGACCATCGCATCCCACCGGTGCTGCATTTCCTCCGGCGAAACTTTCTCGATCTCCTTCTGGAGCATCCACTCGTGTCCAAATGGATCGCGAATAGTGGCACTTCGATGTCCATAGAATTCATCGCTTGGGGGCATGATAACGATCGCACCAGCAGCGCTGGCTCGGTCTACGGAGGCATCGACATCATCCACCATCAATGCGAGTTTCACGGCTGTTCCACCGAGAGTCTGGGGCGTTTTGTTGAAAGCTGGAAATTCGTCAGCTAGCATAATCATCATGCCGTTGATCGATAATTCTGCATGACCAACTTTACCGGTTTCTGGGCAGATCAGGCGATAGAGCTCTGTCGCTTCAAATGCTTTTTGGTAAAATGCGATCGCTTGGGCACCATCATGAACCGCGAGGGCGGGAATCAGAGGTGGATAGGAAGTTGTTGAGTTATTCATTTGATTAGGATTTTCCTCGATCTAGGGTTTAGTTTGAAGGAGCGAACATTGCAAAGACTTCAGCACCAGTCATATTATGAGTTTCATTCGCAAAACAATAATATTCAGGTTTTTCATCAATGAAAATCTGATGATCGAATATCAATCCTTCTGCACCATCGAAAAGACCGACAGGCAAGATGTACTTATTGTCATGCTTCAATCGATAAAATAGATTGCTTCCACACTTTTTGCAAAATCCACGTTCTCCCCATTCAGAAGAATTGAAAATAGTTACATTTTCTTCACCTTGAATAGAAACATCGGTTCCACAGTCAATTGCCATAAACGGCCCACCTGTCCATTTTTGGCACATGCTGCAATGACATGCTCCCACTTTGTTGCTCATTGTTTTCGCGGAAACAATAACTGCTCCGCAAAGACAACTTCCTTTACCTGCGATTAAATTAGACACATTCATCTCCTTTGTTAACAAAAAAATTATCCATTATTGGTCGATCTCGATCGCAAATTTGCGAAGTTATATTTTCAGTCTTAGGCGATCGCACTAGGTTCCATAAAAAGATTTCCCAAATGTGTCCATCTAAATCTTGGAATCCATATTGGCACATAAATCCCATGTCGTTTGGTTCTTTGTAAGTGGGTCTACCTGCTGCGATCGCCTTGGCTACGATCTCATCAACTTCAGCTTGACTCTCGTAAGACAAAGCTACAAGAGTTATCGATTTTGGTCTCAACCAGCCATCAGTTTGGCGATCGCCGGACGCTGATAACAACGTTGTAACCATCCATTAATATTGGCGAAGGGAGTTAGGTCGAAATCCAACATTCCAACCCAGCCGACTATCCCTTGTATGTGAGTATCCGCCAGACTATATTCGCCAATCAAGAACGATCGCCCTTCTAGTCCAATCTCAAGAATTCTGAGACAATCAGCGAGGTCAGCCTTTGCTTTAGCCATGGCGATTACCTTCGGTATGCTTTCTGCCGCACTTTTCTGTTCGGAAGTAGCTTCTTCGACCACATTGGTCGCCGGATCGCCTTGCTTTTCAGGAGGCAGCGATGCGAACAATCGACCAGCAGCTTCGGCAAGGACAACATTGCTCCATGTTATCCATTTCATTGCTTCGCCGCGTTGTGGACTTAGGGCGGGATAAAGCTTGGCTTCTACACCAAAGAGTTCTCCAAGATACATTGTGATTGCGGACGACTCCCAAATCGCTGTTCCATCATGCACAATCGCAGGGACTTTTCCATTCGGGTTGATTTTGAGGTATTCAGGCTTTCTAGTGTCGCCAGCCCTGAGGTCAAGATCTATGCGATCGCAATCTATTCCAAGCTCGGCAAGAACGGCTTCGGTAATACTGGCAGTGGACATGGGAGCAGAATAAAAAGTTAAACTCACGATTTTCTCCTTGGGGTTGAATATTTACCGTATTTGTCTTCGATCGAAAGTAGAAGTTAAGCAACTAAATGATATTACAGGAGTATGAAATGAGTTAAGCATGAAGATCTCATTTAATCATCTATGAAGTGCCAAAGCGATCGATTAGTTTTAGGATAGATAGAATAAGTCTAACCCTGTTCGATCGCGCTGGGTTCCATGAAGAAGATTTCCCAAATGTGACCGTCTAAATCTTGGAATCCATGTTGGTACATAAAACCCATGTCATTTGGTTCTTTGTAGGTGGTTCCGCCTGCCGCGATCGCCTTGACTACGATCTCATCAACTTCAGCTCGACTCTCATAAGATAAAGCGACAAGAACTTCTGCACTTTTGGTTGTGTCGCAAATTTCTTTGGGAGTAAAGGTCTTGAAAAACTTCTCAACAAGGAGCATCACAAATATATTTTCTCCTACAATCATGCAAGTGGCGTTTTCGTCAGTAAACTGCGGATTGAATGTGAAGCCTAGTTTGGTAAAGAACTCGATAGATTTATTGAGGTCTTTTACTGGTAGATTAACAAAAATTTGACGAGTCATCATTTTCTCCTTTGAAATTTAAGGTATGTAGATTGTGCTGAGAGCAGCATTGTTTAGCTTTCAACTATTGTCTCAAAACCACCATAGATCAACCGCTTGCCGTCAAATGGCATTTCCTTGCTAGGTTGCATTCGGGGATCTGCCATTACCATCTCATTACCCTGATCGCGCACTTCACGGGAAGGCCAGACAATCCATGAAAAAACTACAGTTTCGTTTTCCTCGCATTTAACCGCCATTGGGAAAGATGTTAGCTTGCCTTCAGGAACATCATCTCCCCAACATTCAACCACTTTGAGCGCACCGTATTCCTTGAACAAAATGGCCGCATCCTCAGCTACTTTTTGATAAGCCGCACGATTGGCAGTCGGCACGGCTAGCACATATCCATCTACATAAGTCATGAAAGTTCTCCTTAATTAAATTGACGATTGATTGTTTATTTCAGAACTCAGGCAGCGCGATCGCAGTTAATCATCCAGGGAGTACCAAAGCGATCGGTTAGCATCCCAAAGCGGGGAGACCAGAATGTTTCTTGGATTGGCATCTGCACTGTTCCGTTTTCTGCCAAGGCGTAAAAGATTCTTTCGGCTTCTTCTGTATCGGTAAATACGAGCGATACAGAGAAACCTTGTGGTTTTTCAAAGTAACCAGGAGGAGCATCAGAACCCATCAGGACTGTAGCACCCACAATTAGTGAGGCGTGCATGATTTTGTCAAGCTTTTCTGGGGGCGTTTGATCTGCCATGGGCGACTCCCCGAAGGTCATCATCGAGTCGATTTTCCCGCCAAGGCACTGCTCGTAAAACTTAAACGCAGCTTCGCATTCATCGTTGAAAGAGAGATATGTATTTAATTTCATAATTGACTCCTTTAGGTTTGTTTCGCTCCGCCCTCACTCCGTCGCTTTTGGGGGCATGTGAAGGCCGATCATATTTCCTTCTGTATCGACAATCAAAGCCATGAAACCGTATTGACCGATTGACATTTTGGGTTTGTGGATTTGCCCACCAGCCTTGACAACACGCTCCGATTCTACAGCAACCTCGTCGCAATGGAAGTAAGGTATCGTGCCACTTCCGCCAGACTCAACGCCGTCCATCTTGATCAATGCGCCAGAAGCGCCGACTGCTTCCATCGTCATTGGAAACGCCCACATGTCGAGATCGGGACTTTCGAGCTTCTCCAACTTGACCTCGAACACGGACTCGTAAAAACGTTTTGCTCGTTCCATGTCCTGTACGTAAATCTCGCACCAAACAATAGGATTGGGTTTCATAATTTTTCTCCTGTTTAATTTTGTATTGATAGTGTCGGTTTGCGACCAAACGCTTGCTCTACTGAATAGTCGGATAAAGGTTCGTGCGATCGACAGCTAGAATAGACTTTTTCCAGAAATTTGTATGTATCGATCGCACATGGATTTCTTAAATACTTGCTTCAAGAATTCTTGAGTTTTTCAGCTTCCGCACGGATGCGTTCTTCCTGCTCCCTGAGTTCTGGCGTAAATTCTTCTCCAAGGTCTTCCATTTCAAACACAGGACGAATCTCGATTTCGGATTCTTCAGACATTGGATTAGGGCAGCGTTTTACCCATGCGATCGCTTCTTCCATCGATTTTACTCGCCAGATCCAAAATCCTGCGACCAGCTCGTTTGTTTCAGTGAAAGGTCCATCGGTGACAATGCGATTTGTGCCAGAAAATCTTACCCGCGCTCCTTTAATGCTGGGATGTAGCCCTTCGCCATCAAGCATAATTCCTGCTTTGACCAACTCTTCATTGTATTTTCCCATGTCTGTTAGAAGCTGCTCGCTCGGCATCACACCCGCTTCAGATTCTTTTGTGGCTTTGACCATGACAATTACTTTCATCTTGAGATCTCCTTATAATTTGGAATTTGGCTTTTAGCTATTCGAGGCAGGATTTTGATCTCTGTCATTCGAGGTTAAATCCTTATTCTGTAATCTAGTCGAATAGAGGTTTGTGAGATCGACAGGTTGAGCATATTTTTGGGAAAGTTTGTTTTATTCCACTTTGGTGGCGATCCACCACGTCGTGCCGCCTGCATCCTTCACTCCACCACGCTTATCTTCATCATCTTTTTTGATCGGTTCTTGTACCGACATTGCACCTGCGGCGATCGCGCGTTTATAAGTAGCGTCAACATCGCTGACATAGATATGCACATGAGATGGCATCGGTGACCAACCATCACCTCCATCTGCGATCATCACTACAGTATCGTCGATGCGAATCTCAGCATGGATGAGTTTTCCCGCATCGTTAGGAATTCGGCGTAATTCGATGGCGCTAAAGACCTCGACCAAGAATGCGATTGTCGCATCTGCTCCATTGACAACCAGATATGGCGAGACACTATTGTAGCCTTCAGGTTTATAAGACGATTCCATAGATTCTCCTGTGAATATTTTGTATAAGATTCATCGCGATCGCAACTATATACCCGAAGGTTTATGACGCGGTTAAGAATGGCAATAGGAATCAATATAGAACTACTTAGTGAGCGACCTTACAGAAGTAGTAGGCTCACTCATATTACCTGGAGCAACTTTGCTAGCTGGTGTAAGTATTGGCAATGCCAGTGTTAGCATAGCGATCGCCACTAAACTCAATGCAAAAGAACGCCCGAAATGAGAATCTAGCAAGTAATCCTTTTCTGCTTTTTGGGATAACATAGGAATATCTCCTAAACTTAAATTTGTCAGTGATGTATCAAGTAAAACCACTACACTTTGGCTATACTACAGCTCTGATGGAAGAACCGACAGTTCCACGATTGGACGAATTTCGACAGTGCCTTTACGAGCGGATGGAATGCGTTCGGCGATCGCGATCGCTTCGTCGAGATCCTGCGCATCGACCAAGAAGTAGCCACCGAGTTGTTCGCGGGTTTCTGCAAATGGGCCATCGGTGACAAGCTTTTTTCCGTCGCGCACCCGAACACTGGTTGCTGTTGAAATAGAATCTAGTGGCGAAGCGCCTAAAAATTGACCGTTCGCGTTAAGTTCGTGAGTCAGTTGTGTAGACTCCACGTAGCATTTCTCCCGCTCGCTCTCAGTCCAGGCATTTTCGTCACTGTAAATGAGCAATATATACTTCATAATTTACCTCTCGAATTTTGCTAAACAGACACAAGTAAACATATCCAAAGAACTAGTTCTGCCGCCGATAATGCGCGGTCATAAAAAGCTTCCATTTGCCGTTATCCTCTAGAATCTGAGATTTCATTACCCGATGGTCGTCGCTGACAAACTCAATAATGTCCTGGTACTTGGCGATCGCACTATTACTAAAGTTAGGTCCTTCAGAATCCAGCGTGAGAATTTTTTCAGCATCATCGAGGGAGCCGTTATAGGGCCAGAGATGTGTCATCATTGATGCAATAAACGTCCCTACAAAGCGATCGCTTTTCGTGTCGAAGCCCAGTGTCATGATTGTTTTACCCGAACTACCATCAGGCATATTGCCCTCGCCTTCTGCAATAATCCAAAGGCCACCGAGCGATCGCACGACTTCAGTTCCTATGGTCTTAGTGGGTGGTAAATCGGTTCCCATACTGCACTCGGATTCCCAAGTCCATTCGCCAATAAATCGATCTAGCCATTGGTGTTGTTTTTGAGGTTCAGCGTTCATTGTTTTTCTCCTTAATAATCAAAAAGTTTTTCAAATATTCCCATTTCCCAACAAAATTTGTCTGCAATCTAGAACAGGTATTTTGTTGCTATTCTCGCTTATTGCTTCCTAGCTTCAATGAGCGCTTGGATCTCCACATCGGCAGGACGAATCTCGAAGGGACCAAAGCGCACGCCTGGATGTTTCGATATCAATTGGATTGCGTGATTAAGGTCTCTTGCTTCTAGGAAAAGGATGCCGCCAAGTTGCTCCTTAGTCTCAGCAAAAGGGCCATCAGTAACCATCACTTTCCCATTCTGATATCGCAGCGTTGCGGAGCTTCTGAAGCTTTGAAGAGCCTCTCCTCCAATAAAGTGTCCACTTCTACGTAGCTCGTCGTCGTAGGAAAAGCATTCCTCCATGAGAACGGTTTGCTCGACTTCGGGTATCTCATCCCACTTAGTTTCATCTATATATCCAAGGCATACAAATTTCATCATTACCTCCAGAACTCAAACTAAATTTTTGCTTTCATTTAGTAGTCGTTTGGCAAGTCATGCGATCGACAGCATTTTAAAAATAAGCGTAAAGTATTGTTTGACCTAATTCATCAAGGCAGTTGTCAGAAAACCAACGCTATGTTAGCCCCGCGATCGCCGTTAGCAAATTATTTGGCTAGAAAAACCTATAATTTAGATAACTAATTAGTTAAGGGCAAAAGTCTGATGGTTACTTTAGAAAATGTCCTGGAGTTGGCAAATCAGCTAACTGATGAGCAGCAGGAAATGCTATCAGAAATTGTAAAAAAACGCTTGCATGAGTCTAGACGCAAACAAATTATCCAAGATTGTCGTGAGGCGGTCGCCGAGTTTAAAGCAGGTGGATTGAAGCCTATGACTGCTCAAGAAGCGATTACCGAGTTAGAACTTTATCTCAATAGTCCAGAAATTGAATGAAAAAGTTAATCCTAACCGCCAAATTCACGAGAGCACTTCGTAAGTTTGGACAGCGTGACGATCGAATTAAAGCACAGGTTAAAAAGGCATTGGAGCTTATGGAAGAAGATGTCTTTGTACCTAAGCTGAATACTCATCAACTTAGGGGTGAATTCACAGGATTTTATGCATCTTCATGTGGCTATGATTGTCGCATCATTTTTACAATTGAGAAAGAACAATATACTGGGGAAGAATTCATTGTTTTAGTCAACATTGGTACTCATGATGAAGTTTATTGATTCTTGGATGCGATCTACAGTGAGTAGTTTTTTAGCCTAATTCATCAAGACGTTTTTCGAGAAATCTTCGCTCTGGTTCCTGCTTTGCGATCGCATGAGATCGTCTTCTACATCTTCGTCGTCCTTTGCTCTGGTGTCACTCATGTCAATTTGTTGAGAAAAGTCAGCTAAAGATGCATCGAAGCGGGCGCGCGGGTGAATGGTGTCAATCGCTCGGAAGCGCCCCACCGAAACGAGCCAAGCTCGTGGGTTGGCGGGTATATCGTCACGCGGCCATCGCTCTACAGCTACCGAGAAGGCTTCATGAATTGCTTCTTCGACAAGGTCAAAATCTCCCAGCAGTTGGATCGAGGTAGCAAAAACTCGACGCGACTCAGTGCGGCAGAGATTTTCCACCAATTCACTTACTTGTTTCTTTGTATGCTCATTCATAAGTCGGATTCTCAACGCTCTAAGGATTGGGTTTCCATATTTGTGATTCTAATACCTGATTTGATTTTTGTACCAATATCGAAACAAAGCTTTACATAGATGTTCGATGATGAACCGATAAAATCCCTATAGGCGGCTACAGGGGCATTATTGACTAATGGGAACTTATAGCCAATGCGTTTCAAAATCTGCAAAGTACCATAGAGCAATCGATTTGCAGCAGTTTTTGATCGAGTCCACCACAAAAAATAGGTCGTAGGGGCGGAGCCCACGCATGGGTTTTAGTCATTTTATCCGTGGCGGTTTTGATTGCAATTGGCTGTAAATGGGAAAATGAGATCGCGATCTATTAACCGATTCATTTGCAGTAATTGCCAGCGAGCCAACATTTTGGGGATAATAGAAGGGGCTACTCGATAGCCCATATGCTCATTTAACAGCGGCTATTTTTAGCAATAATCTCTCTATGCCTGAAGAAATAAAGACCGAACAAGTAACCTCACAACCAGTTCCGCCTACACCACTTAAAAACCTCATTGGTGCAGCAATCTCCGCGCTCCTAGCTTCAGGTTTATACCTACTTACAAATAATGTGGCGCACAAACTAGCACTTAGCCCATTTCGCGATGCTGAATCTCTCTCGGCCAGGATTGGGGCGATCGTGCGCACCTTTTTATTAGCTGTAGGGACTGGGGTAACGATGATTTTTGCCGTAGTGGCTGTCGGACTTGTGCTTTTAACAATTCAGCAGGTGTGGCAGATCCTATTTAACCGACAATCAGAAAATCAAAAGGGGTAAGTCCGAAAACCTACCCCTTAAATCTCATTTATTCTACTTAGTTAGTTCAACTGGACTCAAATATCCTAATCTCCACCACGGGTGAAAGAGATAGAGCGATTTGTCGTCAAATTGATCGCAGATTTTGGCTCGATAACCGTTGCATTTGGTGCTGTGGTATTCCCAATGACTGCGCCTGCGGCCGCACCAGCTAGAATTTCTTCAGTGGCGATCGCGCGATCGCCAGTTACCGCCGCTAGAATAGAAGCACCAGCGGCACCAATTGCCACATCAGTGGCGATCGCCCCAATGCTGGTTTCGCGTGGATCCTTGGTATCCTTAATCACATCAGACTCCGCACTAACAGCGACTGTCGAACCTCTGCTAGTGAGAGTTCTAGCGATGAACTTAGAGCCACCATTAGTAGGCGCAAATTCACCTTCAATCGTAGCTCCCACAGGAATTACGACTATGCCGTTGTTGCCAATAACATCCTGTTCCACTCGCAGTTTCGCAGGGAGTCGCTGACCTGAGTTGACGTAGACAGTTTCCTCGCCGATCAGCTTAGTGACGATGGTTTGCCCTGATGGGATAGTGAAAGTTGACCGAAATACCTGCGCAATCCGCTGTTGGCTCTGCAAGTTGCCAGTATCGCTAAGTTCCTTGCTGAACCGCGCCGCGTAAGTTGGAGCAACTCCCAAGCTAGCGATCGCAACACTCAAAAGCGAACTAACCGATAGAAATGAAATGTGACGCGATTTCATATATTTGCCCTACTAGGCTAAAGATGTTTCTTTTGTCTCTTCAAGACGCGCGGTTGTATGACCTGGTTCCCCATGACTGCCAGCAGGTGCTTGCACCTTCGCGAGCAGTTCATATAAGGTTTCGCCCTCAATTACTTCCGATTCCAATAACTTCTCAGAAATTGTTTCTAGAAGGGCATGATTTTCCTTAAGAATGGCCAGGGCACTATGGTGCGCAGACTCTACAATATCTTTGATTTCTTTGTCAATCATTTCAGCGGTGTGCGGGCTCAGGCTGCGTCCGCTATTCATGCCGCCCAGGAAGTCATTTTGACGCTTCTGGTAAGCTAAGGGCCCTAACACTGTGCTCATACCGTAGCTAGTAACCATCTGCTCAGCCATTTCTGTGGCACGTTGCAGGTCATTCGCCGCACCAGTAGTGATGCTACCAAAAATGAGTTCTTCAGCCGATCTGCCGCCTAATAGTGTAGCAATCTGGGCTTGAATTTCCTCTTTGCTCATCAAGAAGCGATCTTCGGTTGGCAATTGCAGGGTATAACCCAGAGCTGCCATGCCTCGTGGCACGATTGAAATCTTTTCCACTTTGCCGCTACCAGGTGTCAGTGACCCTACCAGAGCATGTCCGACTTCATGATAGGCCACGATCCGCTTCTCTTTCTCATTCAAGACACGGCTCTTTTTCTCTAGACCCGCCACAACTCTCTCGATCGCCTCATTAAAGTCAGCGATCGCGACAGAATCTCGTCCAGCACGGGCAGCTAACAATGCAGCTTCATTCACTAAGTTAGCAAGATCGGCACCAGAAAAACCAGATGTGCGGGTGGCGATCGTCTTCAGGTCAGAACCTGGAGCTAAGGTCACCTTACGAGCATGAATATTCAAGATCGCTTCACGACCGCTCTTGTCAGGGCGATCGACTAATACCTGGCGATCGAACCGACCCGGACGAAGTAAAGCTGGATCGAGAACTTCAGGACGGTTGGTGGCAGCCAGGACAATTACTGTGGAACCATCAGCTGCAAACCCATCCATTTCTGTAAGCAGTTGGTTGAGTGTCTGCTCTCGTTCATCATTACCGCCATAGAAGCCATTGCTGGCGCGAGATTTACCGATCGCATCTAGCTCATCGATAAACACAATACAAGGAGATTGTTTCTTGGCTTGCTCGAACAGATCGCGAACCCGCGAAGAACCAACACCTACAAATAGCTCGACAAATTCACTGCCAGAAATGCTAAAGAAAGGTACACCTGCTTCACCAGCAACAGCCTTAGCCAGCATAGTTTTACCAGTACCTGGAGGCCCTATGAGTAATACTCCCTTAGGAATCTTGGCCCCGAGACGGGTATATTGTTCTGGCGTTTTGAGGAACTTCACAATCTCTTCGAGTTCTACTTTTGATTCATCAACACCAGCGACATCCGAGAAGAGTACTTTGGGAGCATCGCCTTCGACATAGACTTTGGCCTTGCTTTTACCAATTTGCAAGCCTCCCGCGCCGCCACCGCCAGCACCACGACTAAACAACTGGAAGATACCGACAAAGATTAATGGTGGAATCACCCAGCCAAGTAAAGTGCCAAACCAATTATTCTTGGCGATCGGTGCGGCAGCGAATTCTACACCATTCTGTTCTAGGAGCTTAGGCAACTCCAAGTCAAAAATGGGTGTAGTTGCAAGAATTTGATTTGGAGTTTCTGCCGCTTCTCCAGTTTCCACAGCATCACCTCGGAGTTGATAGGTGATCTGATCCTGCGCAATTGATACCCGAGATACATGATTAGCCTTCACTTCATGGATAAAGAGGCTGTAGGGAACCCGTGGGATCTGGGGACCAAATAGAAAAGGAGTAAGGAAGTTGAAAATCAGCAGACCCGCACCAACCAGCAACAAGACATTGCCAATCAGTCGGGAACGCATCTGCTTCGGATCTTGGTTTTTAATAGCCATAAGCTTAAAACTTTTTTCGTTATATTTCTACACACAATTATAGAGTGAGAAGCTCACAATGCACCAAGTGCCTATTGGTATAGTTATCCGTACAGATTTAAGGGTTGCTTATATTACTTTTGGGCTAGAAGTTGCTCTAGCCCAGGAATAGACTGAAGTTGGCATTATGATATTGATAGGCAGCCTAGCGCATTGGCAAGAAGTAGCTCAGGCCCGAAATATTAACCCCAACCGAAATAGCAGCACTTAATGTAAGGAATACGTCCTGAGATCGAGATGTCAGATACCTTGTTCGCCGAATTTTGTCAGATCGACTTTAATTCCTTGCTAATCACTACATGCCTTTATACGCAAAAACAATGCATCCATAATCTCATGTCCATGCCAGTGAAAGACAGCGGGAAGATGTCCTCTAGGAGCATCAATGGAAAAGTTTAAATCTTTATATTTAAGCCATCGTGAATCTGAGAACCAGGATTTTTTTGCCCAGCCAATGCGCTCAGCGAACTTTATATATGTCTCAGCAAACTTCCAATAGTTTCTCGCATCGTAGTATAAAACACCATCTAGATTTATCCAAATATCCTTATGTACGCTAAAGCCAAAGCGATTATTACTGTAGTACTTCCATAGTCGATCTAGCTCTTGCAGATCCGCACATGGGAATGTCTCAATATCTTTCTTGTTAATATCACGTACCCTTGAAGTACCAGTAAGTTTGCAAATAATTGCACTAGTTTCGCGATCGGCTTCTTGCCAATTTCCCAACGTCAGAAATTCTTTAAGACTGGCATAATCTCCAGTTGAGTTAGTTTCGCTAATTTCACCTGATGTGTTAGCGACAATAGATACTATTGAGGACCTGCTATTGAGTACTTCTAAAACTGCGTTGGCGGAGTCAAATCTATTGTTAGTAGCCTTAGCCAACATCCGATCTAGAATAGCGCCTAAAGATTCACTCACAGGCTCTTTGAGATATTGCTGCCAAATCCATTTATTGTCAACATCATCGTACAAATCGAAAGGAGAAGTATTGGTTAGTAGATAAATGCAGGTTGCCCCCAAGCTATAGATATCGCTAACATATAATGCCTTACCCCTTAGTTGCTCTGGGGCTGTATATTCTGCACTGCCGATAAACGTGCCAGTCTTAGCAATATTTGCAGTGGTTACGACTTTGGATGCACCAAAATCGACTAGCACCAACTGCCACTCGGCTGGAATCTCAGGCGATCGCCGTCTAATTATATTTTCGGGTTTGACATCGCGGTGAATCACACCGCGATCGTGAATAAACTGCAATACTGGCAATAAATCTAGCAGTAATTCACGAATTTGAGATTCATTAAACGCTCCCTGTGTCTGCAACTCATCGAGCAGGTTTTGTCCCTCGATTAGTTCTTGGACGAGATAGAGGTAGTTATCTTGCTCAAAGTAGGCGATTAGCTCTGGGATCTGGGGATGCTTGCCGAGCGATTGCAGTTGCTCAGCCTCGCCGTTGAATAGCTCGATCGCCTTACCACGATAACCACCATTTTGCGACTGGAGCATCAGCTGCTTGATCGCACATGGCTGATCGAACTTACTGCGATTAATCGCCCGAAATGTTCTACCCATGCCACCCTCACCAATCGGTGCGATCGCCATATACGAGTCTTTCAGCAGCAACCGCGCACCGCAGTTCTGGCAAAACTGAAAGCGATCGTCGTTTTGGGGTCGAGAACAATTAGGATTGAGGCAATAGCTCATGTTGGGCAGGTACGTGCTGTGAATCTAGTGTAAACAATGTCTTCCCAAATTCAACTTATTTATAGCCATAAGCTCATAATTTAGTTCAATGCGGCGGACTTAATATTGCCTGTGCTAGGCTTAAGGCATACTTTAGGGCAATTACGCCATCCGCCCTCCAAGCAAGTGAGCCGAAAAAAGTATGAGTGTAACTGTTGCGATTCAAGCCATTGAACTCACACCTGGCAGTCAGATTAGCATCCATAATCTTGATTGGAATGATTTCGAGCGCATCCTTTGGGATTTAGGTGAGAAGCGAAATACCCGCCTGACCTTTTACCGAGGAACCCTAGAAATTATGTCACCTTTGGCACTACATGAACGCCCCCACCGCATTATTGCCGATATTATCAAAGCAATTCTAGACATTCAAGGGCGAGACTGGGAAGACTTTGGCTCCACTACTTTTAAAAGAATGAATATTGCTGGCGTAGAACCAGATACTTGTTTTTATATTCAAAATGCGGACTTAGTAAAAGGCTGCACCAATATGGACTTAACCATTTATCCGCCACCCGATTTGGCAGTTGAGTCTGACGTAACCTCTAAAACTGCTCTGGCTGCCTATGAAGCTCTCCGCGTTCCTGAGGTATGGATTTATAGCGATCGCCGTTTAATTGTCCACATCCTGGCTGGTAGTCAATACATTGAGACAACGACAAGTCCCACCTTCCCCAATTTGCCCATAACCGAACTAATCCCTCAATTGGTTCAAAAAGCGATCGCCGATGGTACTAGCAGAATGTTACGAGCACTAAAATCCCAATTACAAGAGTGATGCAATCAGTCAATCTAACCAAATAGACCTTGCACGTATTCTTCAGTTTGTTTTTTAGCAGGAGAACCGAAGATAACTTCTGTTGAATTATATTCAACCAGCTCGCCCAAATACATAAAAGCCGTATAGTCAGCTATGCGAGAAGCCTGTTGCATGTTATGCGTAACAATCAAAATTGTCACCTGAGATTTCAACTCGACCGCTAGTTCTTCAATACTCTTTGTGGCGATCGGATCGAGAGCCGAAGTGGGTTCATCAAAGAGAATGATTTCAGGATCCGTAGCTAAAGCTCTGGCAATGCATAATCGCTGCTGCTGTCCACCAGACAAATTGAATGCTAAGCCCTGCAGCCGATCTTTCACTTCATTCCATAGTGCCGCTCGACGTAGTGCTTTCTCAACCGTTTCATCAATCAAACTACGCTGGGATATCCCTCTCACCCGCAACCCATACGCCACATTCTCATAAATCGATTTGGGGAATGGATTAGGCTTTTGAAAGACCATACCAATCCGCATTCTGACTTCGATCGGATCGACTTTACTACTAATAATATTCTGACCGTCAACTAAGATCTGTCCCTCATGTCGATTACCAGGATACAGATCGTGCATACGATTAAAACAGCGCAACAGAGTCGTTTTGCCACATCCCGAAGGACCAATTAAAGCTGTGACAGATTTATCTACCACGTTCAAATTGATGTTCTTAAGAGCCTGCACTGAACCATAAAAGAAGTTGAAATCTTCAACTTTAGCTTTTATATCGATCTTTTCTTGAGTCACCATACCAGTTACTTATGATTAATAATTAGCTATAAACCCCTACCACTTGACCCGTTTGCGGAAATGGTACCGTAAATAGATCGCCGCACCATTCATTACTAGTGTCATCACCACAAGCAACACGCCTGCGGCGGCCGCATTGACCTGAAATTCTGGATCGGGTCGAGAGATCCAGTCAAACATTTGAATAGGCATGACGGTAAAAGGGGCTTTGAGCCAATCAAACGAGATAAAAGGAAATTCTCCTTTGATTGGTGAATCTGGTAGGAAAGTGATGAAGGTCAAAGCTCCAATGGTGATGACTGGAGCTGTTTCACCAATAGCACGGGATAGACCCACAATGATTCCTGTTAAAATCCCACCCATGGAATAGGGTAAAACATGATCCCAAACGGTCTGCCATTTTGAGGAGCCTAGGGCGTAGGCAGCTTCACGAATGGTAACTGGAATAGCTTTTATAGCTTCGCGTGTGGTTACAATCACCACAGGAAGGATCAAAAGAGCCAAAGTTAAGCCTGCCGTTGCCACACTTTCGCCCAACTGAAGCTGGCGCACAAATACACCCAAAGCCAATAATCCATAGACAATGGAAGGCACACCAGCCAAGTTTGTGACATTAATTTCAATTAGGGCAGTAAACCAGTTTTTCCTGGCATATTCCTCAAGATAAGTACCAGCAGCTATCCCCATTGGAATTGCTGTAAATCCTGTGACCAACATGACGAGACAACTACCAACTAAAGCAGTAAGGACTCCAGCTTCGCTAGCATTTCGTGACTGCACTGAAGAGAGAAATTGACCATTAAGTCTTGGCAATCCTGTGGCAAACAACTGAAACAAAAGTGCCAGAAGAGTTACTGTACCAACTAAGAGAGAAAATAATGCAAAAATAATGAAAATGTAATCCCACAACTTGCGACGATTGACATTTGCTTGTAACCGTTGGTGAGATTTAGATAGTGATTCAGCTTTTGAATTAGACATTTTCTTCAGTAAATCTCCCTAAATCGCTTGATTAAGAGATAACCGATAATATTTAAGGTTAACGTTGCAACCAGGAGCGTAAGACCAACTGCAAAAATCGTCTGGAATTCAGTACTGCCATAAGGTAGATCGCCTAGACTCACTTGCACAATATATGCAGTGATTGTCGAAGCAGCATCTAACGGATTCCAGGTTAAAATCGGCTGCAACCCTGCGGCGATCGCCACAATCATCGTCTCACCAAGTGCTCTAGATATACCCAGAATGTAAGCTGCCGTAATACCCGAAAATGCCGCAGGGAATACCACCTTAACCGCAGTTTGGAGTCGAGTTGCACCCATTGCATAGGAACCTTCGCGCATCTGGACAGGCACGGCACGCATGGCATCTTCACCGATTGAACTAATGAAGGGAATGATACTAATCCCCATCACCAAACCAGCGCTGAGCATATTTGAACCACTCAAGATGAAATAGTCATACTCATCGCGTCCAGGGGAAATTATTTTTTGCGCACCCAATATTAAGGATTGCAGCATTGGCGACACAGTAAGGTAGGCAAAATAACCGTAGACGACTGTGGGAATGCCAGCTAGAACTTCTAATATCGGCTTTATAATCTCGCGCACGCGCCCGTTGGCAAATTCACTGAGATAAATTGAAATTGCAGTACCCAAGGGAATCGCCAACGAAATAGCCACTAGCGTGGTGATAAGAGTTCCCGAAATTAGGGGCAAAACGCCATATTTGGGATTATCAAATAACGGCGTCCACTCTGTGCCAGTAAAGAATTCAACTATCGATACTTTTTGGAAAAAGCTAAAAGTCTCATGAAGCAAAACCTCCAGGATGCCGAATGTAATCATCACTGAAGAAAATGCCGCTACGAATAGGACAAACTCAATTACACGTTCGCTAAAATTACGCCATGCACTTCGAGATTGGGATTTCGTTCCGAATGCCTTCGGCCGCAGCGGCACCTCTTTGATAGAGTCAGAACTATCGGTCACGCTTTACTACCTAGATTCCTTAGAAATTAGCTCTTGAATCGTTAAACCAATATCTTGCGTACCACCAAAAACGGTACCAAGTTTGCGTTTGCTAAAGTTTGTAAGAATCTTTGGATAAAGATTAGATGGCAGCTGGGTGTATTTTGCATCTTTCGATACACGTCCACCATTTTGCAGCCAGAAAGTCACAAACTTACTAACTTCAGGCTTGCTAGCAGATTTGGAACTCACGTAGATAAACAAAGGACGCGACAAGGGTTGGTATTTAGCACTGCTAACGGTTTGATCGTTCGCCGCAACACCATTTATTGAGACAGCCCGAATCTTATCTTTGTTTTCTTCAAAGTAGGCTTTTCCAAAATAGCCTAAACCACCGCGATCGCGAGCCACACCCTGGACTAGCACGTTATCATCTTCGCTGGGTGTATAGTCAGTACGACTGGCCTTGGATTTACCAACAATAGCTTCAGTGAAGTAATCAAATGTACCTGACTGAGGACCTGGACCAAACAATTTCAGGGGGACATTGGGGAAACCCTTGCGAACTTCGCTCCAGTTTTTGATTTTAGAGCCTGGCTCCCAAACTTTCTTGAGTTCAGCTGTAGTTAGATCCTTCGCCCAAGAGTTTTGAGGGTTAACTACAACTACGATTCCGTCGTAGGCAACGGGGAGTTCGATGTAGGAAATGCCCTTAGCCTTGCAAGCATCCATTTCCTTCTGGACGATGGGGCGGGAAGCGTTGGAAATATCGGTTTCGCCGCTGCAAAACTTTTTAAAGCCAGCACCGGTTCCAGAAACTCCAACCGTGATCTTCACGGCAGAATTAGCTTTCTGGAAAAGTTCAGCGGCAGCTTCGGCAATTGGGAAAACCGTGCTTGAACCATCTACTTTAACGATGGTTTGCGCCTGAACGGAAGATGGCATAATACTGAAAACTAATCCAGTAAAAATACCAGTTGCTGCTACAGCAGTACTGAAAAGCCTTAATTGATTGGATTGCATAGCCATTAATTTAGAGGGTTATATACGAGCACTGACAAGATCCTCAATCTAAATATAACTGTCCTAGGTTAAGGCTAGTTTGTCTTAGGTTAAGACCAGGTAAAGGCTTATATATGGCAACAGAGGCGCCGCGTCAGGTACTCAATCTGATAGCAGGTGAATCTCCGACTCTAGCCTGGTATTGGCAGTCTGAGCGTGAATTGTCTTGGTGTCGGCAATCGTGGCTGGCTTAGAGTGGATGCGCATAATCGTCGCCAAGGTTTGTTTGAGTTGGGGGCGCGGTACGACAGCATCGACAAAGCCGTGGCCTAAGAGGTACTCCGCTGATTGAAAATCGTCGGGGATTTTTTGCTTGAGGGTTTGCTCGATCACCCGCTTACCCGTGAATGCGATCATAGCTTTGGGTTCGGCCAAGATGATATCACCAAGCATGGCAAAGCTAGCTGTCACCCCACCAGTCGTAGGATGGGTGAGGATGGGAATATATAATAATTCCGCCTGACGGTGCCGCTCTAAAGCACCAGAAATCTTTGCCATTTGCATCAGGCTTAAAATCCCCTCCTGCATTCTGGCTCCGCCAGATGCACACACGATAAATACCGGCAATCGCTTTTGGGTTGCCATTTCGATCGCGCGGGTCAATTTTTCACCAACCACAGAACCCATGCTGCCGCCCATAAAGCGGAAGTCCATCACGCCGAGCGCCACACCAGAGCCTTCCAAGTTACCAATTCCAGTGATGACACTATCGGTAAGGCCAGTGCTTTCTTGGGTTTCGCGCAGACGGGAGCTGTAGGGTTTGCGATCGCGAAACTCTAGAGGATCGCAGGAACGCAACTGCCCATTAATTTCGACCCAACTACCAGGATCGATCAATTGAGCAATGCGCTCGCTGGAGTTTACCTGCATGTGATGTCCACATTCGGGACAAACCATTAAATTAGTGCGTAAATCCTTGATATAGGAGAGCGCAGAGCAGGAACTACATTTATGCCAAAGTCCATCAGGAATCTCTCGCTCTTGCTGTTGTTGACCTACAGGAGTTGCCTTGCGGCGATCGGCAAACCAATCGAACAACGACATAAATTTACTTTGGTATAAAAACGATATTAAAGTTGACGAACTCAGAAAGTTGAATTTAACTTTTAACTGGAGATTATGTCTACACTTTTACAGATTTTAACATTTTGCCGCCCCACGAATTATGGTAGTCCTAAAGATAGTGAGGATGTTCGGTGCATAGCACCGAACATCCTCACTCAAAACCTATTACCGCTCTAACACATCCTAAATTATGAATAAATGGCTGTCGGTGGTAGGCATTGGGGATGATGGGCTGGCGGGACTTTCTGCTGTTGCGCGTTCTCTGCTCGATCGCGCCGAAGCGATCGTAGGTGGCGATCGCCATCTTGCTATGTTGCCTGCCAGCGATCGGCGGGAAAAGCTGGTTTGGTCTTCTCCCATATCTGCAACTGTGGCCGAAATTGTGCGTCGTCGAGGGCAAGCTGTTTGTGTGCTTGCCAGTGGCGATCCCATGTGTTACGGCATTGGTGTAACGTTGCTTCGCCAGATTGCGATCGCCGAGATGACAATCTGGCCAGCACCTTCTGCCTTTAGCCTTGCTTGTGCGCGGTTGGGCTGGTCGTTAACTGACCTAGACACATTAAGTCTGTGCGGTCGCGATCCCGACCTGATTCGAGTGGCACTCTATCCAGGAGCGCGACTACTCGTACTCAGTTCAGATTGCCAGACTCCAGCGATCGTCGCCGACATACTGGTAAAACAAGGATTTGGTGATAGCCAGATTAAGGTTCTGGAGCGGATGGGAGGCGATCGCGAACAAATAATTGAGGCGATCGCAGCAAACTGGGGCACCAGGGAATGTGACGATCTAAACACTATTGCCATCCTCTGTACTCCCTCTCCCCTATCTTCCCACTCCCACCATCTCTCCCGTCTCGCAGGTTTACCAGACACGGCCTACCACCATGACGGGCAACTCACGAAGCGAGAACTCCGCGCTGCTACTCTTGCAGCGCTTGCGCCCTTGCCAGGGCAACTACTCTGGGATGTGGGAGCAGGCTGCGGCTCAGTTGGGATTGAGTGGATGCGTAGTAATTTGAGGTGCGAGGCGATCGCGATCGAACAGCATCTAACTCGACTACAATTTATTGCTGACAATGCCGCAACACTTGGCACACCAAACCTGAAAATCATTGCTGGTGAAGCTCCTGCTGCTCTCATGGATCTACCCACACCCGATGCTATTTTTATTGGCGGTGGCCTAACTACGGAAAATCTGTTTGAAACCTGTTGGCAATCATTGCGATGCGGTGGTCGGATCGTTGTAAACGCTGTGACGGTTGAAGGGGAGCAAAAGCTATTTGAATGGCAGAGGGAATTAGGGGGAGAGCTTACTCGCATTGCCATTCAGCGGGCAGAACCCGTTGGCAAGTTTTTAGGGTGGAAATCAATGGCTCCCGTCACCCAGTGGACAGCTTTGAAATAGGCGATCGCTATTCACCTGCCTCAATCCTTGCTAAATATGACTCACCAGCCAAGCCAAGGCTTGCTCTATCGTTCCTACCTGCTCGCTAACTGGTATTGGTGGGCGAGCGATCGTTACTACAGGAATCTCTAACTCTCTTGCGGCGGCGATCTTTGCGTATGTGGCATCGCCACCACTATTTTTAGTCACGATCGCCCCAATCTTGTACTGCATTAATAGCGATCGCTCACCTGGCAGAGTAAAAGGCCCGCGTGACAATAATAATTTGCCTTGAGGAATTGGCGCATCAGGATCTGGTGGCGCGATCGCCCGCATCAGAAACCAAATTTCGCGCATGTGAGCAAAGGTAGAGAGCTCTTGTTTGCCGATCGCCAAAAAAACCCGATGCGCTAATCCCAATAGCGCCTCAACAGCAGCCTCCATACTCCCAACCTCAATCCAGCGATCGCCCATAGTTCGCTCCCAAGCTGGACGTACTAACATCAAATGGGGAATACCTACTTCCGCCACGGCAGTAGCAGCGTGCCAGGAAATCTGCGCGGCAAAGGGGTGAGTGGCATCAATTAGTAGATCGATCTGACGATCTCGCAAGTAATCCACTAATCCCGTAACACCACCAAATCCGCCTACTCGCTTAGAACAACTCAAAGCTGTTGAGTTTTGAGTTCTCCCTGCTAACGAAGCGATCGCCTCAAAGCCAGATATTTGGTCGATCTTAGCTGCCAAGATAGCGGCATCACCCGTACCACCAAGCAGCAACACCCGTTTCATGGTTATGAGTGCTAGCTATGGCAAACCTATTCCAATCTATCGATGTCTTTGCCCTTAATTCGCTCCACCTGAGAATACTTCTCTACGGCTTGCGTAATCTGGACCAGGGCATCTTGCAAGGGTTTGACTTTTTCTTGCAGCTCTTCTGCCACAATTTCAGTCTTTTCAACCACTACGCGCAGTTTCTCGATCGCTCGCTGCGAAGGCTCGCGCAAGCTCTGCGAAATCACGGTCGGGCCGTGTTCGCGTAGCAGTTCCTCTACGGTGCGGATCAGGTTGGATGCCTGGTTACGCATATCTGCCATGGAGCGCCGAGCCGTATCTTCTTCAGAATAGACTTCAGCTTCTATCCGCATCCGCTCAATTTCACTGGCACTCAAGCCGCCACTGTTAGAAATACTAATACTTTGCTCCACACCTGTATCGGCATCGCGAGCAGAAACCTTGAGAATGCCATTAGCATCGATATCAAAAGAAACCTCGATTTGCGGTACGCCGCGTGGGGCAGGGCGAATACCTTCGAGCTCAAACTTACCAAGGCTTTTATTATCAGTAGCCATGGCGCGTTCGCCCTGAAGGACGTGAATCTCGACAGTCGATTGGTTATCAACAGCGGTGGAAAATATTTGTCCCTTGCTAGTTGGGATTGTCGTGTTGCGATCGAGAATCTTAGTGAAAACCCCGCCCTGGGTTTCCAAGCCAATTGACAGAGGAATGACATCTAGAAGTAGCAGATCTTTGACTTCGCCACCCAAAATACCTGCTTGAACGGCGGCACCAATTGCCACTGCCTCATCGGGATTGACTGACTGCTCTGGTTTTTTGCCATCAAAAAATCTACTAAGAGCGTCCTGAACTGCAGGTATGCGGGTAGAGCCGCCCACCAAGATAATTCTGTTTATTTCCTTTGGCACCATGCCTGCATCTTTGAGAGCCTGCGCAGTTGGCTCTAAAGTACTTTTTACAAGCTGCGCCGTAACTTCGTCAAACTTGGCCCTAGTCAATTCCACATCAATGTTTTTGGGGCCAGATTCGTCATTAGCAATAAATGGTAAGTTAATCTGGCTAACTGGTGAACTAGAAAGTTCTATTTTGGATTTTTCGGCAGCTTCGCGCAAACGCTGCAAAGCCGAACGATCTTGACTCAAGTCAATGTCGTTTTCTGCTTTAAACTCAGCAAGCAACCAATTGACAACGCAAGCATCAAAGTCATCTCCCCCCAGGTGATTATTCCCAGAGGTAGCTTTTACTTCAAAAATGCCATCACCTAGTTGCAAGATCGAAACATCAAAAGTACCGCCGCCCAGGTCAAATACAAGCACGATTTGATCTTCGTACTGTTTATCTAAACCGTAGGCTAGAGAAGCGGCAGTTGGTTCGTTGACAATCCTTAGTACTTCAAGCCCGGCGATCATACCGGCATCTTTGGTAGCCTGACGCTGAGAGTCAGTGAAGTAGGCGGGTACTGTGATCACAGCTTTAGTAATTGGTTCGCCCAGATAGTTTTCAGCGTCCTGCTTGAGTTTTTGCAGAATCATTGCCGAGATTTCTTGAGCCGTATACTGTCTATTACCAATAGCAACATCAACCGTCTCGTCTCTGCCCTTCATGGTGGAATAGGATACGCGTAGGCGTTCATCTTCCGTTTCATCCCAACGCCTACCGATAAAGCGCTTGATACTAAAAACCGTATTAGCAGGATTGGTAACCGCTTGGCGCTTGGCTACTTGCCCAACTATCCGCTCAGCACCATCTTTAATGAAACCAACAATACTTGGCGTGGTTCTGCCACCCTCGGAGCTAGAGATTACTACGGGTTTGCCGCCTTCTAATACGGCAACGCAACTGTTTGTAGTTCCAAGGTCAATTCCAATTACTTTTGACATAACCGACAGTCCTGTTAAAGCCTAATACATGAACATAAGCCACCCATTTTTGCTCTTAGTAATAAGCCATATATGAGCTATATTTAAGAGCTAACTTGCGACTTCAGCATTTGCGCTGTTGCCTTGTTCGTCTGATTCACTGTTTTTTGGAGCATCTGAGTCATCAGCGGCTGCCGCTACACGCACCATAGCATGACGGAGAACTCGTTCTCCCAAAAGATAGCCTGGACGGACTTCATCCATGACAGCACCTTCCTCGTATTCACTGGTTGGCTCTTGGGCGATCGCCTCATGATAATTGGGATCGAACTCTTGGCCTAAAGGTGTCATACGCACAACACCTGCTTCTTTGAGACACTTGACAAGCTGTTTGTAGATCGACTGATAGCTGTTGTGAATTACAGACTCACTATCGGTTTTGGGTTTGATCTGTGATTGAGCTCGGTCAAAGTCATCGATTACAGGTAAAAACTTTTTCAGAATTTTAACACTAGCCATTTCTTCCTGTTCTTGTTTATCGCGTTCGGTACGCTTACGGAAGTTATCAAAGTCAGCATATAGTCTGGTGTATTGACTGTTACGCTCTTCAATTTGCTGCTTAAGCGCTGCGATCTCTGATATCAGCCCTAATATCCTTAAAGATTCTTCAGTAACTACGCTTGGCTCCTGAGTCACCGCATTCGAGACTGTTTCCGCACTCTTTAAGTCTGAGACTGCTTCAGCAATCCCTCGATCTGCTAATTCATTTAGAGATTCTTCGAGATCGAGATCTTCATCTACAAGTTCCTCAATTTCGGGGTTTTGCTTATCTTCTTCAATCATGTTTACCTATAGTCTTGCTCACAAACTTTTTTAGTGTCCCAGCATAGCAATTATTATAGAAACTGCGTGCAAAAACTAACTAATCTATGCCAACCTCTTATGAATAGACTTCATAAAATGCAATAACTAAGTATGTCACAGGACAGTATATCGATTCTGTGTTTGCATGGACATCCTGGTTCGGGAAATTCCATGTCCATATTTACTCAGCACCTTAGTGGCAAAGGATTTAGAACTATTGCACCAGATTTACGTGGTTATGGACGATTAGCTGAGCTATGCGTACCGCCGCATGGCGAGCATCCTGTTAAGCAACCCTTCCAGATGTCAGATCATATAAACGATCTCGTTAAGCTATTAAATAGCCAAAATATTGGTAAATGTATTGTTTTGGGTTGGTCTTTGGGCGGTATTTTAGCGATCGAACTAGCTTTAAAGTTTAACGAACTAGATCCAGACAAAATTATTGGACTGATCCTAATCTCAGGCGCTGCTAATCCCCAAAGCAGTCATCCCACTGTTCCTTGGTGGCAGGTGGTTAATACTGGTCTGGCCGTCTTGATGCATCGCCTATTACCAAGTACAAATTTTGCGAAAGCACTTGGGAAGCGATCGCTGTTGAAATACTTAATTCAGCAGCACACCACCTTTGCCTACGATCGCATTTCTCGTGAGGGCGCAAGTGCTTATCTCCAAACCTCTAAGTATGCAACCAGGGCATTGTTTGAGGCTCTGCGACAAGGTTACGATCGCCGCAGTGACCTAGATAAAATTCGGATGCCTTGTTTAGCGATCGCGGGGGATTGCGATCAGCACATCACCGCAGCATCGAGCCACGAGACGGCGATGTTATTGCCAAACTCAACCTGGATTTGTTACCCACAGGTGGCGCACTTGTTACCCTGGGAAATTCCCACCCAGTTACTAGCAGATATTGATATATGGCTAGAGAGAAATCACTTTAACTCATGATTGATTTTGGTACTCTGCATTTAGTCCGTCTTCAGGAGTTGTAACTTGCCAACGCCTAGTTTTGTTCTAATCAATTGAGTGAAATAGCCGTTAGACAAGATTTTTGTAACTGCATTTAGACCCCAAAAAGCAGTAGACTAGATAACTTCACTCGGCTCGGATGATCTGCATCATAATCGCAAAGTCATCAAAATAATCCAATCAGTTGATGAACTTTTGTGACATTAGATTTTAAGACAGTGTTAACCGAGGCGAAAAGGTACTTTCGCTCATGGCTTAAAATTGAGGCAGTACCGTAATCGCTTGATAAATCCCCCTTAAATTTATGGCAGAGTTTCAACTTCAGGCACCTTGGCTACCCACTGCCGATCAGCCCAAGGCGATCGCCCAGCTACTCCAAGGTCTAAGAGACGGTAAGCACTACCAAACTCTCTTGGGTGCGACTGGTACAGGTAAAACCATGACGATCGCCAGCGCGATCGCGCAGTACCACAAACCCACATTAGTACTCGCCCATAACAAAACCTTGGCCGCACAGCTATGTAATGAGTTGCGGGAATTCTTTCCCGATAATGCCGTTGAGTACTTTATCAGCTATTACGACTACTACCAGCCAGAAGCCTATATCCCCGTTACGGATACCTACATCGAAAAGACAGCGTCGATCAACAATGAAATCGATATGCTGCGCCACTCTGCGACGCGATCGCTGTTTGAGCGCAAAGATGTAATCGTGGTGGCATCCATTAGCTGCATTTACGGTCTGGGGATTCCAGAGGAATATCTCAAAGCTTCGATTCCATTGCGCGTTGGTGATGCGATCGATCAGCGACAAGTACTGAGAGATCTCACCAATATCCAATACGAGCGCAATGATATTGAGATGTCGCGCGGTCGATTTCGCGTGAAGGGCGATATTCTGGAAATCGTTCCTGCCTATGAAGATCGCATCATCCGCGTTGAGTTTTTTGGTGATGAAATTGAGGCGATTCGCTTTGTCGATCCGGTCACGGGTGAGATTTTGCAAAGTTTGGAGGGGCTGAGCATCTATCCTGCCCGCCACTTTGTCACGCCCAAAGATCGTCTAGAGATTGCCTGCGCGCAAATCAAACAGGAACTAGACGATCGCCTGGATGAATTAATGAAAGCTAATAAGTTGCTCGAAGCGCAGCGTCTGGAGTCTCGCACTCGCTACGATTTAGAACTGTTGCAAGAGGTAGGCTTTTGCAATGGCGTGGAAAACTATTCGCGACATCTATCTGGTCGCAATGCTGGCGATCCGCCCGCTTGTTTGGTTGACTACTTTCCACCCGAAGACTGGTTGCTGATTGTGGATGAGTCGCACGTCTCTGTGCCACAAATGCGCGGTATGTATAACGGCGATCGCGCTCGCAAAATGGTATTAATCGATCACGGCTTCCGTTTGCCCAGTGCCTCGGATAATCGTCCGCTGAAATCTGAAGAATTTTGGGGTATGGTGAAGCAGTGCATCTTCGTATCTGCAACTCCAGGTGATTGGGAGATGGAGATTTCTGAGCAAATCGTCGAGCAGATTATTCGGCCTACGGGTGTACTCGATCCAGAAATTTTTGTGCGCCCCACCGAAGGACAGGTGGATGACCTGTTAGGTGAAATTAAAATTCGCGTCGATCGCCATGAGCGCGTACTGATCACCACGCTTACAAAGCGGATGGCTGAGGATCTAACCAATTATTTCCTGGATAGACATGTCAGCGTGCGCTATCTGCACTCTGATATCAAATCAATTGAGCGCATTGAAATTTTGCAAGCCCTGCGCGATGGCGAATTTGATGTTTTGATCGGCGTGAACTTGCTTAGAGAAGGGTTAGATCTGCCGGAAGTGTCGCTGGTAGCAATTCTTGATGCGGATAAGGAAGGATTTTTAAGATCGGAGCGATCGCTGATTCAAACGATTGGCCGTGCTGCCCGCAATATCAATGGCCAGGTAATTATGTATGCAGATCGGCTGACTGATAGCATGGATAAAGCAATTAGCGAAACAGCGCGCCGTCGCCAGATCCAAATCGCGCACAACGAGAAACATGGCATTGTGCCCACGTCGATTATCAAAAAATCTGGTAACGCAATTCTGGACTTTCTCTCGATTTCGCGTCGCCTTAATGAGCAACCAACCGACTATGCTGCTGTCAACATACCGTTTGACTTATCGCTTGATGATATTCCAGACTTAATTCAGCAGCTTGAGACTCAGATGCAAGCTGCGGCTAAAAAACAAGAGTTTGAGCAGGCGGCTCAATATCGTGATCGCATAAAAAAACTGCGTCACAAACTCCTAGGAAAATAATTGGAAAAGATGGTTGACCTATGCCTCAGCCCCTACGCGAGCTTTGCATCTACGATGATGGCGTGCGGAACTCAACGATGTCGCGTTTGACGGTTACTTCGTAGTTACCAAAAAAATCATGCCCCAATAGGCCAATATCTAAAACTGGTTGAATGCCAACTAAAACATTCTGGGCAATAGCGCCATTTACCTCAATCTGTTTAACGTAGCCCAAGGGGACTTTGACACCTCGTTGGCTGGCCGTATCAACGCTCGCTACCCCAACAGGTATGATACCTAAAGCTTGAGCCATGGGTAAAGTAATCGCCGTACCGCTGGCACCTGTATCGACAATCATCTCGTAGACCTGCTGCGTGCCATTACTGCCATTAAAAACGACATCAATTACTGGAATTCCGCGAAAGCGACGTTTAATTCTGGTTTGAAATACACCAGAGGAATTATTGCGCGATTGAGTTGGAGCAATCGTCGTTGGTTGCCTGCCACCACCACAAATGCCTGAAAGGTCAACTACTTTACCCCTTGCATTAACCATATAACAGCTTTCTTCCTGTGCTAGTGCTTCAGGCAATAAGCTTGGGTGCAATAGTGGTTGAAGTAGAGAAATACCAACAAGAGCAAAGGCTACCTGAAACTTCGGCATAAAATTTCCCTGAAAATTAGGATACCCCACAACAAACGCAAGCTGCTCCAAAAGTTGGTAGCCCAACGTTTTAACGGCTAAAACCATTATATGCTTAGCTCCTAGCATTCAAGAGATTTCAGCAGTATTAGAGCTAAGGGGAAAGTTGGTAGGTGCGATCGCGCCCCAAAACTTGTCACTTTTTTTACGCTTGTGTTAGGGTGAGGAGTGAAGACGCGTTGAGAGGTAATCAATGCCAAGAAAAGAACAGGGCTGGATTACATTTCAGGCTTCTGATGAGGAAAAACAACTTCTGGAACTTTACTGTCAGCAAACTCAGCGGACAAAAACTGAGGTTCTGAGAGAGTTACTGAGAAGTCTCAAACGAAGATTGCGCAGCTCTCCTGAAGCTTCGTAATCTCTCTTGAAGCCCCTCTGTTGAAGTTATGGGAGGAGGGTCTTGCGGACTATTTTAGCGCTATCAAATTGTCTTCCAAGGCTCTTTCCCGTATCTTTTAAGGTTTGTAAAATCCTCACAAGATCCCATGCTGATTTAAAGTTTGTAGCGAGTGATATAGCAATCCTATATGAATTGTAAGTTGGGTGTGTGGGGGCGCAGCCCCTTCACACCTAAACAAATAAAAACTGATTGCTACAGGATTTAGAGCTGCCAACTAGTTAGGCCAGTCAGGCCAGTTAGTAATTGGATCTGTGGACTTAACCAAATGCATGCCAGCATTAGCAAAGCGTTGAAAGGCGGCATCAGCTTGGGGCGTATAATCAACCACTCCAGGCACCACTACAGGCGAAGTGCAATCTTCTAACAGATATACTTTCTTCGCGAGTTTGGGATCTTGATCCACGATCTCAGTCAGCAGATCGTCAATTGTCCAGGCAACACAGTGGCTTTTGGCCTGTCCCGCAATTATTACCGCATCAAATTCCAGTAGCTTTTGCAAGAATTGCGTATTCTTCTGGGCGATCGCTCTTCCATCAGCATCTTCTAAAACTTCAGGCCGCAAAACGGAGTAGTTTTCTGTTAAGGGATTATCGCCTTTGATCTCAAAATTGGTTTGACTATGCCGCGCGATATTGTGGAAGAATAGTGCCTCCTCAACCGCAGAAACAAGGGCGTGACCGATACCACCAAGCATGGAGTGATACGGCCAGATTGTGAGTGGATATTTGCCTGCATCGCTCAATTTTTTGGCATAGTGGAGGGCGTGATTCTGTAATGCGATGTAGTCATCCTCAGCGATGCTGTGAGCAACGGCAGGATTAACTTTCCATTTACCCTGTTTGATATCTTCATAGGCGATCTTTGTGGCGACTGGAATTGGATGATTGCCATTGTCATCAATCCAGAAAATGGGATGAAAAATCTGCATGGCCGTATGCGTATCCATTGTCGGTACGATCGCGGTAATCGCTCCTAAATTGCGATAGATAAACTCACAGAGACGAATATTATCCTCAACTGCGCCCATGCCAGACTTTCCACCCACATAAAGCTCAAAATCTGGGATACAAAAGGTGTTTTGCACGTCGATCGCGACTAAACAAACGCGAGTTTTATCCTGCGCCGCAGGCTGGATGTCATGTTGTTTTGCCCAGGTTCTCGCTTCTACAGCACGATTTTGATAGGGTACGCGCCAGACTTGGCTAACAAGCGTGCGATCGAAGTGATCTGGAATCGGAAATTGAATATTGGCTTGTGTTGTCATCGTTACACCTGTGATGATAATTTCAATGCCATTTTTAACCAGTTTTTCATAACCTTAACTCTATGCTGCCTCGCTTAGTAAGACGCTCTTAATATATTGAGCGTAATGTTAACCTGGTAAAGGTCAGTATCACTTAAAGTTAATTACAATGCTCAAAACGGTCAAGCCCACGATCGCAATTTCTCATCTGGGTTGTGAAAAAAATCGAGTCGATTCTGAACACATGCTCGGCTTGCTGGTGCAGGCAGGTTATGGGGTCGATAATAACGAAGATTTGGCTGACTATGTAATCGTCAATACCTGTAGTTTTATTGAAGCTGCTCGCGAAGAATCAGTCAGAACCTTAGTAGAACTGGCCGAAGCAGGCAAGCGTGTCGTGATTGCTGGCTGTATGGCGCAACATTTCCAACAGACCTTATTAGATGAAATTCCCGAAGCGGTGGCGATCGTTGGTACGGGCGACTATCACAAAATTGTTGACGTGATCGAGCGGGCTGAAGCTGGCGAACGGGTGCATGAGGTATCGGCGGAGCCAACCTACATTGCCGATGACACGGTGCCGCGCTACCGCACCACAAATCAGTCGGTTGCCTATTTAAGGGTGGCGGAAGGCTGCGACTACCGCTGTGCGTTCTGCATTATTCCCCTTCTGCGCGGTAATCAGCGATCGCGCTCCATAGAATCAATCGTGACTGAAGCCCATCGCCTTGCCAGTGAGGGCGTTAAGGAAATTATCCTGATCTCGCAAATCACGACAAACTACGGCATGGACATATACGGCCAACCCCGTTTGGCAGAATTGCTCCAAGCCCTAGGCGAAGTTGATGTGCCCTGGATTCGGATGCACTATGCCTATCCAACTGGCTTAACTCCCAAAGTAATGAAGGCAATGCAGTCTACACCTAACGTGTTGCCATATCTAGATTTGCCATTGCAACACGCGCACCCAGATGTATTGCGCGCCATGAATCGCCCCTGGCAGGGTCGTGTCAACGACAAAATTATCGAGCAAATCAAACTGGCGATGCCCGATGCTGTGATGCGCACCACATTGATTGTGGGCTTCCCAGGCGAAACAGAGGAACAGTTCCAGCACTTGTTAGAGTTCGTGCAGCGCCATGAATTCGATCACGTTGGTGTATTTACTTTCTCCGCAGAGGAAGGTACTCCCGCTTTCGATTTGGGTGATCGCATACCAGAAGAGGTTATGCAGTCGAGACGCGATGCGATCATGGCGGCGCAGCAGGAAATTTCGCTTAAAAAGAACCAGATGGAAGTGGGTAAGGTGGTTAATGTCCTGATCGAACAGGAAAACCCCGAGACAGGTGAATTAGTGGGGCGATCTCCACGTTTTGCCCCCGATGTTGATGGATTGGTTTATATCAGCGATCCTGCTGGGATCGCGTCGCTAGGGGATCTGCTCCCTGTCAAAATCACCAGCGCTGATTGCTACGATCTTTTCGGTGAAATTCAGTCAGTGGCGATCGCTTATTAATCAGGCCAATAGTCTTCGTTGAGAACTTGCTCAGGTGTAAATGAAGAGTTAACAGGAAAATTCACGATTGCCAGTCCTGTTTCCGCAGCAGTCAGTTTTCTTGCTGTGATATAACATTCAGGAAATATTTCTAAATAATAACGTTTTAAACTGGGACTGGCTTTAAAAGACTTATGCAAGCGATTTCGATGTTCGAGGATGCTGTATCTCCAGCTATTAGAGCGCATCTGCGGCTGATGTTTATACTTGAGTATATGCATCAGAATAATTTCCAAATTGCTCTCTAATGCTTGTTTCTGACTCTTTCCCATATCCTCAATTTCATCAATCAGGTTCGGTATGTCAAGTGATGCGAAATTACCTTCTTGCAAAAGTTGAACTACTTGCTCTAACCACAGCAAATAATCTTCTTCATAAAGCTCGGCATGGGAAGTATCTGATTTGGAGATCGATCTGGCAGTCATGATAGGCACACGCTGAGAGTTGATTTGCTTACATTTTGCCACATTTGTAAAATTACCAGAATTATTGATTTGCTAGCATAGACAAAGCACTGGGATCCCGACGATGCTATTTTGGGATTAGCTAGTTTGTGAAATAGGATGTAACTTTGAGCAAAAATTTTTTGGTAAATTGGCTATCTCGCATATTTTCGAGCGCGATCGCTTTTGTCGTATCAGTGGCACTGTTGGCCAATACGCAACCCTCTGAAGCAGCATTGATTGCGGCTTTACCTTCTACAACTGCAATTAAAGATGCCAGGATTTTGCTGCGGCAAGCCTTGCCAATTGATAACGCCCTAATACGTGACATCCAACTAACCCTAGAAAAATTCCCGCGTCAGGCAAACCTAAAGCGCTGGGGTAACATGTCTAGCGATGTGGATAAGATCGTGCAGACACTCACACAGCAAAGTGACAAGCTCTTAAGCAGTGTTGTGCCTGCTCAGAAAGAAACAGCGATCGCTACACTCTCTGATCTAAGCAAAACTCTCGTGCCCTTACAAGAAGCGATCGCCGCCAAGGATCGCAACAGTATCAAACCACTCAGCGAGAAATCTTTAGATTATGTTGGCTTGCTAGAGAGCCAGATGGTACAGAGTTTCCCCTTCCAGGTGCCAGATGCCTATGCCAACCTGCCACAACTCAAAGGCAGAGCGATCGTGGAAATGGAGACCGAAAAGGGCTCTGTTACGATGCTGCTTGATGGCTTTAGTGCCCCCGTCAATGCTGGACAATTTGTCGATCTTGTTCAGCAAGGCTTCTACAATGGATTAGTGTTCAACCGCGCTGACGATAATTATTTTCTGCAAGCGGGCGATCCAGTGGGCGATGCTGATGGTTATGTCGATCGCAAAACCGGTAAAGTCCGCACCGTACCGATAGAAGTTCGCGTACCCAGCAAAAAAGAACCAGTGTACGGTAAACCTTTAGCTGAGGCAGGATTCGATCGCGTTACGCCCGTGCTCCCCTTTTCCGCCTACGGCACAGTGGCGATGGCACATCCAGCCAATGACCCTAATGGCGGTTCTTCGCAATTTTTCATCTACCTATTTGAATCTGACCTTACACCAGCAGGCTTAAACCTGATCGACGGTAACTATACGGTATTTGGTTATGTTACCGAAGGGGAAGAAACATTGCGCAAACTCAAATTGGGAGACAAGATTACCTCTGCGCGGGTAATTGCAGGTCTTGGAAATCTGGTACCACCTTCTCGAACTTAAATTTAGCTAGCCAAACACAACATGGGCGATCCCGTAACTATTCTTTTACCCACACCCAGCTGCGCTATGCGGCTGGCGGGTAGCCAGGAAGAGAATCTCAAGCTAATTGCCCAGCAGACAGGGACAAAACTGGTGTTGCGGGGGCAAGAGCTGATGATTAGCGGCACCGGAGCACAGGTTGATATCTGTCAGAAGCTAGTCTATGGCCTACAACAACTATGGTCACAGGATCGACCTATATCTGCTGTTGATATTTTGGTGGCGAAACAGGCGATCGATACCGATCGAGAAGAGGAGTGGAGCGATCGCCCCACAATTGCCCGTACCCGTCGCGGCGAGAATATCCAACCGCGCACATTTCGGCAAAAGCAATACGTGCAGATGATTGCCCACCACGATCTGACGTTTGGCATCGGACCAGCTGGTACGGGTAAAACCTACTTAGCCGTAGTGGCAGCCGTCAAAGCGCTTCAGAACAGCGAAGTAGAACGCCTGATTTTGACGCGACCAGCCGTAGAAGCAGGCGAGAAATTAGGCTTCTTGCCAGGCGATCTCCAACAGAAGATCGATCCCTATTTGCGTCCCCTCTACGACGCACTCTATGAGCTGATGGATGCCGAGAAAATTCCTCAACTAATGGAGCGCGGGATAATTGAGGTCGCCCCTCTTGCATACATGCGCGGTCGCACTCTAAATAATGCATTTATCATTGTTGATGAAGCCCAAAATACAACTTCTGCGCAGATGAAGATGGTATTAACACGCTTAGGCTTCAAGTCGCACATGGTGGTGACAGGAGATATCACCCAAATCGATCTACATCCATCACAAAAGTCGGGCTTAGTGATGGCTAAGGAACTTCTACAGAATGTGGAAGGCATCGCTTTTGCGATGTTTGATAAATCTGATGTGGTGCGTCATCCTCTGGTACAGAGGATTGTGGCAGCTTATGAAAAAGCCGACGAGTAAGTGGAATAGTGCAGAAAGGGATATCAATCAAGACTATGACGCAGCCAAATTCAAGCTATAAACGCGGCGATGTTGTATTAGTGTTATTCCCAAGCTCTGACTTGCGATCGGCAAAGTTACATCCGGCACTCATTGTCCAAACTAACAACTTGGAAGCTGGGTTATCACAAACAATTGTGGCAATGATTACAAGCAGAATGTTTCGCGCATCTCATCCCAGTCGTGTAGTTGTTCTGCGTTCGACAACAGAAGGTAGAAATTCTGGTTTGTCAAACGATTCTGTGATTATGACCGATAACCTTGCCACAGTAGCGGGCACACAGATAAACCGCGCGATCGGTACTTTACCGATGAGTCTGGTGGACAGAGCATTGCGCCATACACTCTCTCTTTAGTGGCAAACGGCGCAAAGTATCAAAACTGTGCCGTATTCAGTTCACCAAGACGTTTTTCAAGAAACCGCCGTTCAGGTTCCTGCTTTGCGATCGCAAGTGCCCGTAAGTAAGATTCTTTAGCATCGGCTATTTTTCCCAATCGCCGACACATCTCAGCCTTTGCCGCATGTGCCAGATGGTAGTCTACCAAATTGCCCTTTGCTAAGATCTCCTCGATCGCTTGCAGTCCCACCAAATAGCCATCGCACATCGCTACAGCCACCGCTCGATTTAATTCGACAACGGGCGATCGCTCTACCCTAAGAAGTAAGTCATACAAGCTAACAATTTGCGCCCAGTCAGTTGCCGCCGCGATCGCAGCTTCGGAATGCACGGCCGCGATCGCGGCCTGAAGCGCATACGAACCAATCTCTTGTGAAGATAGCGATCGCAGTACAAGCGCCCTGCCTTCAAAGATTTGAGAGCGGTTCCAGAGCGAACGATCTTGATCTTCAAGCAGGATTAGATCGCCTGTGGAGGTCGTGCGTGCAGTGCGCCGCGATTCTTGCAACAACATCAACGCTAGAAGTCCTATCACTTCGGGATCGGGCAATAATTCGAATACCAGCCGCCCTAAACGAATCGCTTCGTTAGCAAGATCGGCTCGTGTCAGCGATGTACCAGATGAAGCTGCGTACCCTTCGTTAAACACTAAATAAATTACTTGCAGCACGGTGTCTAAGCGATCGCTAAGATCGGCGATCGCTGGCACTTGATATGGAATACGCGCATCGCGGATCTTTGCCTTGGCCCGCACAATCCGCTGAGCCAGAGTGGGAGGAGCAATCAAGAAGGCACTGGCAATTTCCTCGGTCGTGAGTCCGCAGACTTCCCGCAGCGTCAAAGCCACCTGCGCTTCCGGTGAGAGGGCTGGATGGCAACAGGTGAAGATCAATCGCAGGCGATCGTCTTGCACATCTTCGTCATCCTTGACTGTGATTTCACTCGTGTCGATTTGTTGAGCGAGATCCGTCAAAGATTTATCGAAGCGGGCGCGCCGGCGAATGGTGTCAATCGCGCGGAAGCGCCCCACCGAAACGAGCCACGCTCGCGGGTTGGTGGGCATACCGTCACGCGGCCATTGCTCTACAGCTACCGAGAAGGCTTCGTGCATAGCTTCTTCAGCAAGGTCAAAATCGCCCAGCAGCCTGATCAGGGTAGCAAAAACGCGACGTGATTCAGTGCGGTAGAGATTATCTACCAGTTCACTTACTTGTTTGGTTGTACTCTGCATAAATCGGATTCTCAACTTCTGACAGATTGGGTTTCCATATTCGAGATTTTAAGATCTGTTTTGATTTTTGTACTAATATCGAAACAAAGCTTTACATAATTGTATGGCTCAATCATCAAGCGTGATGCGTACGGGAATTCGTTATATTGGGTAATCAGTGATTCGCTTTTGTAGTTAAGTTCCTATTGCCTTGCTTATGTTGAGTTTAGTCGGCTCGCTCTTGCTAACAGCCTCAGTGCAATACTTTGATGAGAGCACAACAGCAAATTTACCAGTATCGTTATTTGCGGCGACATCTACTTCTACTTTGGCTTTGCCACCCGCCACTCAAGAGTGGAAGCCCGAACCAACCGCAGCAGAGGCGGTCAAATCCTTACTACTTAATCTCAAAAAATCTGGTTATTCAGAGTCCGATCAAGGGGTGTGGATTCAATCTAATAGCGGCGTATTACTTGCGGCACATCAACCTACTAGAGCACTACCCGCTGCCTCTTTAACCAAGTTGGCAACCACTTTGGCGGCGCTCTCCACATGGGAGCCTGATTTTCGGGTGGTAACGATCGCCTCAACTAATGGTCAGCTCGTCGGCAATACATTACAAGGCGATTTGGTAATTCAAGGCAGTGGCGATCCTCTGTTTGTCTGGGAGGAAGCAATCGCACTGGGTAATGCCCTTAACCGCCTGGGTATTCAGCGGGTACAGGGCAATCTGATTGTGACAGGTTCATTTGCCATGAACTTTGAAAGCGATCCTAAACTTGCAACAAATTTACTAAAACGAGCATTTGACTCGGCCAACTGGGACAGCGAGATTTTAGAACCCTATGCAAAACTACCAAAAGGTACACATAAACCTCGGATTGTAGTTACAGGTGCAACCCGTTATGAGTTAGTTAGGGCAGATAATACAGCTAACACGGAGTTAGTGCGCCATTCTTCACTGCCACTTTGGCAAATGCTCAAACGCATGAACGTAGATAGCAACAACGTAATTGCCGAGATGCTAGCCTCAGCGATCGGTGGGCATACAGTTGTAGTCGAAAAAGCAGCCAGTGCTGCTGGCGTATCCCCAGATGAAATCCGCCTAATCAATGGCTCTGGCTTGGGGCAACAAAATCAAATTTCCCCCCATGCGACAGTCGCGATCTTAATCGCGCTACAAAATCGTGCCCGATCGCTGAATTTAACTTTGGCAGATTTGCTACCAGTCAGCGATTGTAAATGCGGCACGATCGAAAACCGAGACATGCCACTAGGAACGCTGGTCAAAACTGGGACGCTCTCGGATGTTAGCGCCCTGGCAGGTATGATTCCTACTCGCGATCGCGGGCCAATTTGGTTTGCCATGATCAATCGCGGCGAGGGTAATATCGAGACTTTTCATAGCTCGCAAGATCGATTATTGCGATCGCTCAATCAAAAATGGGGGAACCCCACAGCGCTGCTTAGGAATAGCTTTACCAGTACTCCCTGGCGAGATCCAAATCGCGATCGCTTAATGCTACGCCGCTAAACACTTCTCAACTACTGCCAGCACTGACTCAGACAAACTATCAAAGTCATATCCACCCTCTAAGCCAAATACAATTTTGCGAGTATGGCTCAAACACATCTCTGTCAGCGTGCCATAATCCTCAGGCAGTAAACACATACTGGCTAAAGGGTCATCTCGATTCGCATCAAAGCCCGCACTCACAATTAGCAGATCGCTTTGAAATTTGGCTAAAAATGGGAGGATTTTCTGCTCGAAGACGGCTCGATATTCAACGATGCTGGAATTGGCTAGCAGTGGCAAATTCAGTATATTTCCCTGCCCGCCTGTTTCCTGCGACCAACCAGTACCAGGATAAAAAGGTGACTGATGTGTCGAGATATAGGCAATGCGCTCATTTTCCCAGACTGCTTCCTGCGTACCATTGCCGTGATGCACATCCCAATCGAGGATCGCAACGCGATCTATCCCAGGTTGGTCTAGGGCATACAGAGCCGCGATCGCCGCATTAGAGAAAATACAGAACCCCATTCCCCTGCGGGCAAGCGCATGATGCCCTGGCGGACGTGCCGCCACAAATACTGGTTGTCCTGAGTCGATCGCGCGATCAACCCCATCTAGCCATGCACTCACGGCCAGTAGCGCCACATCATAGGTCATTGGCGATACAGGAGTATCCGCATCAATGCTGCCCCCACCTGATTCTGATATATTTTTGACTCGCGCCACATACTCAGGTGCATGAAATCGCTGCACTTCCTGCTCGATATTCCGTTGCGATACAGGAGTCGGCTCACACCACTCCAGCCGATCTTGCCAACTAGAATGCCTTAATGCTTCCACAATAGCCGTGAGCCTGCCTGGTTGTTCGGGATGAAAACTACCAGTCTTGTGCTCTAAAAAGGTATCTGAATAGATAAAGGGGAGCTTTTCAGGATGCATAGGCTTATTTCCACGATACATATATCAAAAATTATGCGCTGTTTTGTCAGTAGGGCTATAATCCAAGGATGCTTAGTTCTGCCCGCAATCGCCAAAATTCCCGATTACTCCCCACAATGTAAGATTCAGTGAACAATCCACCTAATTTAGATAATGCGACTGCCTTCTCCATGCTCTCTGTTCCTAAACCACTTGTACCGATGGTCGAGGAACTGAGTAGTTTATATGGCAAGGGGCAACGCGATCGCGTTATTGCAGGCTTATGTAGTCTAGTAGCCTATTTAAAACGTGGAATTACCTCTACAGATGATGGCCAAGATGAAGAGTTGCTAAGTGATTCTTACGTGACTTTTCTAAAAAGCTGGCAGGAGATTCTAGATGTACAAGTCTATGTTGATACAGACATCTATGGCACTCTTGATATTGCGGCGGTTGATGGAGCATTAGCCTGTAACTTAGAGACTCAGATGGTCGGAACAACTGAGATTCAGCCAGATCGAGGCCATAAAGACTGGCCAGAAATACCAGGAGAATCAACTAGCTTGCCCAGCGATCTCTTCACACGCTCCTGGACTACTACAGAACTAACGAAGGCACTTGGCTTCACAGCAAATACTTTACGGAAAGCGAAAAAACAAAATAGCCTACCTGTAAAAGTTGGCGATCTTTTAATCGACTGCGTCGATCCAGACCACAAAAAGATCCTTTGGCGAGTTAGCCTCGACGCAGCCGCCCAAGAAACTAGCTAATTGAAACTACGAAATATCGCGATCGCTAACACCAACCTCAAGGCGATCGCATGAAATTCGATCCTCTAGTAATAGATGTGCTGACAAACTGGAGTAAACCTCCAGAGTTGTATCTCTAGTTGCCCAAAACACAAAATGTTGCTGGGGGAATACGGAGCGCTCAATGTAGCAATTTTTATCGCTAGCAGCGCGGACTATTTTCACGCTTCTCTCAACGTTGTGGTACTTGCAGAGACAACGTTCCGATGCTTTAGCAATTTCGCTAACTTCAACAACAGGCATAATAATTTAAAAGTTTATGTATAAGGAGATATTTAGGGAATAACGCGTAAAAAAACGAGTTGTTATTGATGTTAAATAAGTCTAAGAACTATTAAAAAAATTATATAAACAATAACTTATCCTAATATCGTTAATAAAACTTAACCATTTAATGTTTTCTTTAGAATTGCGTAAAGCTCGGACAAGATTGGGTATATTATTTTAGATGCGCCAGCTAACCGATGCAAAAATATTTAAAGTATCAATTAGTTCGTGACAAACGGGTTAAAGTAAATAGATTTTTTCTGATGATAATGGAGGGTATCGTCAACATTTAATGATTTCAACTATATAGACATAGACTGGTAATAATTGATCGTGCATTTTCTGGGCGGCGACCCTTGAAACGACTATATCTATTTTAATATCTCGGGTTGCCAGATTAATAAGTGGATATATGAAAGAAATCTTGGCCACAAGGGTAAAAATAGAAGAGGTTGAAAAACTGATTTTTTAGGCCAGAAGATTGAGGATACACCGAGTGGAAGTTTTAGGAATGGAAGCTGCGAATAGGTTTGACGGAAGTTGTCGAGACAAGGATTTCCTACGGGTGGTTTTGCTAGATTCTAGTTTGACCGTATGTCAAGCGATTTCGGCTGAATTAAGAAAGGATAATCATATTTCTGTTAGTTGCACCAGCCGTGACGAGGCAAGTCAGGCAATTGCCTCCCAGAAACCAGACTTACTAATTATCGGCTATTTAGGAGAAGTAAGCTGTTTAGAAGTATTTCGTGAATACACCAAACAGAGTCCAGATTTGCCAATGGTTTTGCTGTCTCATACCCCTGAAGTAAATCAATTTTTTAGGGAATGGGTAATCGCTCATGGTGGCTATGATGTTGTAAGTTGGTTCCCAGAAAGATTGAGTCTTTTAAGGGAAGCTTTGCAAAGGCTGTGGCCTCCCAAACAAAGTCTTCCACCAACACCTGAGATTGCAGTAGAAGTCAAAAAGGTGGCAGCACCAACTCCAACACCAAGCCTGGCGGAACGCATCCCGCAGGGAATCGCGGCACCACCAATTGATGAAAGTTTGCAGACACCGGCGGAAAGAGCTTTAGGAGTCAAAGAGGTTGCAACTCCAGCGCCCAAATTGAGTCCGACCGTATCTTCACAGGCTTTAACGTACAACCAAACCCTTGCGGCACTCAATCAGATCTCAGAATCTAGCCTGATCTATTTTGGCGGTCTAGTAATTGGTAATTACTGGAAAAAAGCCCTTGCCAGCCTTGTTCAAGCACACCCCTGGCTGCAATGTTGGTCAGTTAACCACACTGGGGTGATTTCGTTCTCCAGCGAGACAAATCCCGAAGATTTGCTCACGGATGAGCAATTTCAAAGCGTGAAGCTTTGGGTTAAGGCTTTTATCAAAGAATGCGATCAAATTATCGGCGAGTACGCGGAGCTGTTGCAAGAAAGCAACCCATCCAAAGAAGTATCCCAGATTATCGCTTAATGGTAATTTTCACTGCACAAATATTACATAAATACTGACAAAATCACGTAGCATCAGCAAATTATTTACCCGAAGAGATCTCTAGCAAGGCAATCTTGGCAAAAACATGAAGTTAACTCAACTAGTTTTTTAGAACGTTTGGCATTTAATAATAATAAAAATTATTTAGCAGCAGTGATAGCAATGAGTAAAAGTTGGGAATAATAGAGGAATCGGTTACAGAAAATTAAATTTCGAGATTGTAAGCACTATAAACTCAATTTAATACGGGGGATAAAAAACTATGCCTCAGACTAATCAGACGGATAAAAAATCGAATATTAATCATTCCATCGATCCAAAATTGAGTTCTACTGCACTACGTATAGTAATTGCTGAGTCTGACCCAGTTATTAGGCAAAGACTGCTTAAAACTATTGAAGGAAATGGCAAACTTGTCTACCCTTGCTCGGAATATACAGAATTAGTGCAAACCATATCAACAGGGGCTGCCGATTTATTAATCCTGGGTAATATTGAGCAGGGTAGTTGCTTCGAAATCCTTCGCCTCTGTAATAAAGAATGGCAAGATTTACCAGTTATTTTGGTGTCCCACGAACCCACCATTCCAGACTTCTATCGCCATGCGATCGCAGAGAAAAAGGGCATGGGAGAAGTGGTTAGTAGTGATTTAGCAAATCACAACGAACTAGTTCGTGTAGTTCAGAATGTCACTGGTGTCATTCGCGCCCAGAAGCAGGTTCTAGCGATGGATTTACAGCCTCCAAGCAACTATGAAACCTTTGTCCCTCTCCAAATTGATGGGGAATTAACAACTGCGGCAACTGGGACTACCCTGCTGAACGTTCTGCTGGAAAACAAAGTAAATGTCCTGAAAGCCTGCGGTGGAAATGGCCGCTGTGCTACCTGCCATGTATTTATCGAGCAAGGGATGGATTGTCTCTCCGCTCCTACAGACCAGGAGCGTATGACACTGAGCTTAATGCGGATCGAGCAAACTAATGCGCGCCTTGCCTGTCAGTGTAAGGTTCTAGCCCAAGGTGTCGAGCTAAGCGTGCCAAAGGGCAAATACGTTGCCTCCGAAGCAGAGTTAGAATCACTGGTTGGCAAAAAAGCCCAGCAATCTCTCATCCATCCGATTACGGGCGAAATTTTAGTGCAAGAAGGCAAGTTGATCCTGCGATCGGCTTTAGAGAAGATGCAAGAGTTGAGTATCAAGTTTGAGAAAGAAATGGGTGGTTTACTTTCAAAGTAAGGAGAATTAAATTATGACTGAAATTATGACTGAGATACGTTCTTTTCAGACACCTGCCCTTCCGATGAAGTCTTTGTGGAAGGTGTGCCACTACAGCCGCTACACTTTCTTCAACTTTGATATGAAGCAAGGTGAAGTCAAGGATTACCATCAGCAGCGCAATATCTTAGCCGGGGAAGAATTTATTGTTTCTTTGCTGAAGGGCTTAGAACATGAAGTTGGGGATTCCGCAGGTTGGCTGCTTTACATGATCGGACAAAATTGGGGTAAGCAAGATGCGATCGATTTTGAAAAATGGTTTATGCAGTACTATGACTTGACGCTAAAAACTGCCAACCTTGAATTTGCGATGGAGACCTGGTGGTGGCCTCTAACTGCTCAAGGATGGGGAACGTGGAAATTAGACCTTAGCGCACTAAAAGAAGGTTTCATCTTTGTCGATCTGTTTGACTCGGCTGTAGCAAAGACACTTGGCTATGTAGGCAAACCTGTATGTCATCTTTATGCTGGACTTTTAGCTGGCTTCTTCAGTGTAGTGTTCGAAAAAAACCTTAGCAGTACCGAAGTGCAGTGCTATGCGATGGGCAACGATTTTTGTCGGTTTTTAGTTGGTTCAGAAAAGCGTATACGCGCCACTGAATTCTGGATCTCTTCAGGTGCGACTGCCTCTGACATTGCAAATCGCTTTATGGCAGAAGAAATTCCCGCTGATGTCGAACTCTTAGTTAGGAGTTGATAAGGTATGAGAAGAAGTCGTAGTAAAAATTCCTCAAGGATTCCTGGAACAGGTATTTTCAACCAACTACTAAGTTTGGCGGAAGGCGTTTGGAGTAGCTTGCGACGCTTTTTGAGGCGTTTACTTCTGCCAAATCGAGGTAGGCGCAACCGCGTAGAAGTACAGGCAGAAAATTCTCATGATTTTTGTCCTCTTGTGGGACTAGAAAAGTTCCGCAAAGCGGAATCTTTGACGGTTGATGAGCTAATGGCAAACGTCGAGTGGCGAGGAGTTGAGCGAAATACTCAGCGACGCAAATCCAAGCCAGCTCTAAATAAAACTGCGCTGACTCCTGGTCTTGTCGCAACTCAAGAAATATCTTCTAAGAATTTCCATATTTGCTCTCTTGCAGGTGTAGAACAGTACAGTAATCATGAATCTTTAACGGTTAACAATCTAATGGAGAAGGTGCAGTGGCGTGTTCCCAAGTCTACCAATAAGACTTCTTCGACACAAAGTGTTGCCACAGTGCAGAAAGAGATTAATTGGGATTGAAATTTCCCCAGACCTTACCAAAATAGAGAGACATCAAGCCCACCATCAGTAAAAAATAATATTAATTAAGGAGACCAGAGACATGATTACTTTATTAGAAGAAGTTCTAGAACGGGCAGATGGCAATTACGTAAGTGCCCAAGATTTGCGGCTTTTAGATAATGCACTATCTTCTTGGCAGGCTAGAAAAGGTGCTTACAATGCTTTGCAGCAGAAGGAAGCCGAGATCATTAAAGAAGCTGTTGAATCCATGAGAAATGGCGAGCCTTTTGAGGCAAAACCGATGGACAGTCTAGGTGTAGATCGATGCCAACGAGACATGACTATGGGACTGCGTTGTTGTGCACTTGCCATGCTAATGCAAGATGAAGAAATGCTCAAAGATCGCGTCCTGTACTGGCAACAGAATATTTTCCTGGCAATGCAACTCAATTATCAAGGCTACAAGTTTCTCTGGCAAGCGGTAAAGTCTCAACTACCAATCGATCAGGCAGGATTATTGAACCCCTACCTCAAAATGGCGCACGAAATGATCGCTGGAAAGTAAATTTATCTTGCAAGGAGAACGATAATGGGAATTACTGAAATGCGGAAGGAGTCAATTCCTTCTAACTACTTCAATCCAAGGGCTTATGTTAAGTCCGATCCTGCTTCAGGACTCTTAGCTACCCGACAAGGCAAACGTTTGATTGCTGTGCCAGAGATATTAATTAATAGTATCCACGCGACCTTGCAGTCTGAAGCAGGAGAAGCTGCCTCTATTGCTTTTTATACATTTGGGGTCAGTTGGGGCAAGACTTTCTTTGAAAGAACGCGCAAAGAAATGGAAGTGTATTATGGCACAACCATTGCGCAAATGAATGCTCCAGAGTTTTTTGCTAATCTTCAGCAAATCTGGGCAGTACATGGGTTAGGGAAAATCATCGTAGATTTTTCCATTGCCGAAGATGGTATTTTACTTGTGACAATTGAGAACTCTGGTATATCAATTGTTAAAGAGAATGCCGAATCTAAATCTTTCAGTGTGGAAGCAGGATTTTTGGCGGGATGGTTTTCGGCCCAAACTAGTCAAGACTTGAGTGCCTGTGCAACTGACTGGAATCTAAGCCCTCGTCGTACGCAATATCTGATTGGGGCAAAAGCGCATATCGAGCAAATTCAGCAAAACTATGTGAGTAAAGGCATGAGAACATCTGACATCTTAAAAGACCTTTAGTAGTCAGATTTGCTTGTAAGACATCTTCTGAATGCAGGAGCAGACTTACTAGTCTGCTCATACGCTTAAATCCTTTTGCTCGTCAGGAGATAAAACTAGTTACTAGCACAATATTTCTGAAGCTCTTGTTCAGCACTAATGAGCTTTGGCGCTACATCTTGCAGAGTTTTAGCGCTACTGCCAGCTTTTGCAACATCTTTATTTTTAATTGCACCAGATAAATCGCGCATACTTGTAACGCTAGCCCCAACTAGGTCAGCATACTGAGTTTGAAAAGATTTAAGTTTGTCATCGCTAAACCCGATTCCTTTTATATCATTGTTGAGGCCGTCTAGCTGGTCGGCAATTTGACCGATTTTGTCGGCTATCTTGTTTGGATCGGTCAAATTCCTTAGATCCTGAGAACTAGAAGCAACATCCTTAGCTTTATTCGCAACCGTTGTAAATTTGTTGCATTGTGCTATCTTGCTCTCCCCACACCCAAAGGTCAGGAAGCCAACCGAAGTAGCAGCGATCACTACCGAAATAAACCTTTTAGGTAAAATATTCTTGAGGGAGATCATTGGTACAAACCTAACGATTTTTCAGGGCTAGAATAGCACAATTAACCTGCTGTCTCGATCAATTCCATCAGGTTACTAACACTAGTGCTGCTGTCCTTTGCTTTATCTTCATCCAATTCGCGATCGCGATACAACCATATACCATTTATTCCAGCTGCTTTTGCGCCCTGATAATCCTCTTCATAGCTATCCCCAATATGCCAGACTCTCGCGGCATGGCAATTATATTTTCTCAATCCATAATGAAAGATTGCTACATCTGGTTTTGCTACTCCAACTTCAGTTGAAATGGTCACAGAGTCAAAGAAATGGGATAGGTTTAATGCTTCTAAAACTGGATAAAGCCTGCTGTCAAAATTAGAGATCACTCCTAATCTAATCCCCATACTCTGCCAATAGGCTAGTGCTACTGGCACGTCATCATAAACACACCAAGCAGATGCTTGGGCAAAGTAGTCGTAAAGGGGACGAAAAAATGTCTCGAAGTTATTAAACTGCCCAATCGCTCCAGCCTTAGTAAAAGTTTGAACTGCGATCGCCTTCCACCATTGATACTCGCGCTCGGGAATATCATCGCGCTCGACATTCGGGAAGGCCATTCTGGGGGCTGCCCTAAAGCTTCGGATAAAAGCTCGATCTACAGCTGCCGCCGCGACTGATATACCTGCTTCACTGGCAAACCGGCTGTAGATTTGGCCTACTCCACCTTGAACTCCAAATAAAGTACCCACAGCATCTAGGAAAATGACATCAGGTTTCACGTTTTTTGCTTGCCAGGGAACTGGTTCTCTAAAGGGCCAACGGGTGGGGATATCGCGATCGCTCTTGCGACGCTTGTTAAACTAGCTAGAGATTGTTACACAATTCTCACTTCTCAAAAAATTTTACTAACCCAAGATATACCCAAACGGAGCTAAGCCGCATATTATCATAGCGGTAATACTCTGGCTCCTGAGTTTTCCCACGATCTCACTGGACTTACGCATTGACAAAAGAACCCCCACTAAAGCTGGGTTTGGGGCAAGGCCCTTAAACTTCCCTTTCTTTTTTGGCGCACTGTGTGTAAGTCCTACCTTAACTATTACTCAAGTTTATTGGAAATGTAGAATCTATGCGAATTTTGGTAACTGGCGGTGCTGGTTTTATTGGCTCGCACCTGATCGATCGCTTAATGCATCAGGGACATGAAGTAATTTGCCTCGACAATTTTTATACAGGTGATAAACGCAATATCCAGCAATGGCTTGGTCATTTCAACTTTGAACTAATTCGCCACGATATTATTGACCCGATTAAGCTTGAGATCGACCAGGTATATCATCTGGCCTGTCCTGCTTCCCCGGTTCATTATCAAGCCAATCCAATCAAGACGATTAAAACTAATGTGCTAGGCACTATCAACATGCTGGGGCTAGCCAAGCGTGTGAAAGCCCGATTTTTACTCGCTTCGACTTCGGAGGTCTATGGCGATCCTCTAGTGCATCCTCAAACTGAAGAATATTGGGGCAATGTTAATTGCACAGGTATTCGCTCTAACTACGATGAGGGTAAACGTGTTGCCGAGACCCTGACATTTGACTACTACCGTCAGCACAAAATGAATATCAGAGTAGCGCGGATCTTTAACACCTATGGCGAACGTATGCAGGAAAATGATGGGCGCGTAGTTAGTAATTTTATTGCCCAGTCTCTGAGAGGAAATCCCCTGACTGTCTATGGTGATGGCTCCCAAACCCGTAGCTTCTGCCATGTTTCCGACCTTGTAGAAGGACTGATGCGCTTGATGAATAGCGAGTGCACTGAACCTGTTAATCTTGGCAATCCTGGCGAATATACGATCTTGCAACTGGCCACAATGATTCAAAAAATGGTGAATCCTGATTCAGAAGTTATTTTTAATCCCCTCCCATTGGACGATCCGCGCCGCCGACAACCTGATATAACCAGAGCGCTCAAATGGTTAGATTGGCAACCCACAGTGCCATTGGAAGCGGGACTCACCCGCACAATTGCCGACTTCCGAGTCAGAATATTAGGTAGTTAGATTCCTAAATAGCAATCAGTTTTTATTTGTTTAGGGGTTGAAGAGGTAGAACCCCTTCATGGGGGCGAAGCCCCCACCCCCCAATTTACATTTGATCCAGGACTGCGATATGTTGGCCTGAATATTATTTCAAGTTGGAACTTTCTCCATTTTTTTACAATCACTACCTAAACTACAAACTGGGGGAAGTTTTTTGCTTGGATTTAAGGTACTGGGAGAGTGAAGTTGGTTAGCTTAGTCAGTAGCTGGCTGTTTACCAAGTCCCGCAAGTATCGTTAACTTCTGTACCACTACCTAAAATAACGACTGAAAATTATGAAAGTTTGCGTAATTGGCACTGGATATGTTGGATTAGTCACTGGAGTATGTCTTGCCTCCGCTGGTCATGATGTAATTTGTGTTGACAATAACGAAGAGAAAGTAAAACTAATGATGTCGGGGCAGTCACCCATCCACGAGCCAGGACTGCCAGAGATCATGCAACAGGCGATCGCCCAAGGCAATATCAAATTCACCACAGATATGGCGGAGGGGGTCGAACACGGCGATGTGCTATTTATCGCTGTCGGTACACCATCATTACCTGATGGGCAGAGCGATACGCGTTATGTGGAAGCTGTAGCGCGTGGGATTGGCGCTAATCTCAAGCATGGTTACAAAGTAATCGTGAATAAGTCCACAGTGCCTATTGGTTCTGGGGACTGGGTAAGGATGTTGGTCTTAGATGGCATGGCTGAGCATGGCAATACCAAACAAGCCGAATTTGATATTGTCAGCAATCCCGAATTCCTACGTGAAGGTAATGCGATCTACGACACCTTCAATCCCGATCGCATAGTTTTGGGTAGTAATAGCGATCGCGCCCTTAACATTATGCGAGAACTTTACGTTGATATCATTAATCGCAAGTTTGCCACTGATAGCTCAACTAGTCATGCTAGCAGCGCACCTATTAGTCATGCTAGCAGCGGCCCTGTACCCATGGTGGTTACTGACTTGAACTCGGCGGAAATGATTAAGTATGCCGCCAATGCCTTTTTAGCTGTCAAGATCAGCTTTATTAATGAAGTTGCGAATGTCTGCGATCGCGTAGGAGCAGATATTATAGAGGTCAGTCGCGGTATTGGTTTAGACTCACGCATCGGCGCAAAATTCCTGCAAGCGGGAATTGGCTGGGGTGGCTCCTGCTTTGGCAAAGATGTATCGGCACTGATTCACACTGCCAGCGACTACGGCTACACCGCTGAGCTACTCAAATCCTGCGTGCAAGTCAACCAAAACCAGCGATCGCTAGTGGTTGAAAAACTCCAACAGGTCCTGAAAATCCTTAAAGGTAAAACCATTGGTTTGTTGGGCTTAGCATTTAAACCAGATACCGATGATATGCGAGATGCCCCCGCTTTAACTTTAATCGAGCAACTCAGTCGCCTCGGCGCTAAAGTGAAAGCCTACGACCCAATCGTTTCGCAGTCTGGTATTCGCGATGCGCTCTCTAATGTAATTGTGGAAACCGATGCCGAACGTCTAGCCGACGGTTGCGATGCCCTGGTACTGGTCACTGATTGGGCACAATTTCGGGAACTGGATTACGCCAAAATGGCTAAACTCATGACTAATGCCGTGATGGTAGATGCTCGTAATTTTTGCGATCGCACTGCGATCGAAGCCGCAGGCTTCAAGTATGTCGGCATGGGTCGTTAATCAATAAGCAAGTAAAAGATGGTCGTGCTGGTTCGAGTTAACCAAATTGAGGTACTGCCTGGGCAACGGGCAGTACTGCACGATATTGTCTGGTCAAAATTTGAAGAAATCATGCAGGAACTAGGCGAGCACCGCGCCACGCGCATTGCCTATTTCAATGAAACATTAGAAATTCGGATGCCATTACCAGAACATGAACGCGCTAAGGTGATGATTGGCGATCTGCTCAAAATCTTGCTTGATGAGTTAGCTCAGGAGTGGGAATCACTCGGTTCTTCCACTTTCAAGAAACAAATTATGAAGGCAGGTATTGAACCAGATGATTGCTTTTACATCAAAAACTACGCTGCGATGATTGGAAAGAAACGGTTAGATATGACAGTCGATCCGCCCCCCGATCTGGCTATTGAAGTCGATCTAACTTCAGATACACAAGTAAGCGCCTATGAAGCACTAGGCGTTGCTGAGATTTGGCGCTACAAGGATGGCAGACTAGACATCAGCGTTCTACAGGCAGGCAGTTACGTAGAATCACCCTATAGCCTTCAGTTTCCTAACATACCCGTTATTGAAGGCATAACAAAATGTTTGGAGCGCGGGGCTGAAATACCAATGAGTGCAGTAAGAAGGGAATTTCAGCACTGGGTACGCGAGCAAATGCGCTAAAAATTACCAAACACGGGAATCGCGGCACCGCGCACAT
>JANMRU010000393.1:0-4803 GCA_031388585.1 Pseudanabaena sp. SOY_30_concoct_251
GCATCCGAGAGATTCAGACTCGCTTGCAATTCCCCACCGATCGCTTCTAATGCAAACTGTTGTTCATCAGGTGATTTTGCAGATAAATCGACTACCTGTAAAGCGACTGGTTCGGTAATATCTGCATTAATCTGCCTCCAAGCAGAATCAGAGCGTTCAAACCTTAAGCGCAGGGCATCGTGATGTAATGTCAGATGCTGAATCGCCTTCTCTAATAATTCTGGATGCACGTCAGCGGGAACGGAAAGCACAACCGATTGGTTAAAGTGATGCGGTTCAGGTTGCGCCTGCTCAAAGAACCAATGTTGAATTGGTGTTAAAGGCACTGCACCAGTAACCAACCCTTGTTCCGCCTGAATCTTGATACTAGTGCCAACAACCGTGGCGAGTTCAGCGATCGTCTGATTGCCAAACAACTGCTTTGGAGTCAGTTGCAATCCAGCTTGATTTGCCCTAGCAATAATTTGCAAGCTGAGGATGGAGTCACCGCCCAGTTCAAAGAAATTATCGCGAATGCCGACTTGCGTAATGCCCAGAACCTCTGCCCAAATTCGCGCTAAGGTCAGTTCGTTGGGAGTACGAGGAGCGACAAAGCTCCCTTCCAGTTCAGGGCGGAACTCAGGCGCAGGTAAGGCGCGGCGATCGATCTTGCCATTCGGAGTGAGCGGCAGTGATTCCAAGAATACAAACGCCGATGGCAGCATGTACTCTGGCAGCTTTTCTTTGAGAAATTGCCGTAGGTCATTCGCGGTCGGAGTTTGAGTTGTTTGTTCCAGATCGCATACCAGATAAGCAACCAAGCGCTTAGTCCCAGGCAGATCTTCACGGGCCATTACTACAGTCTGCGCGATCGCCGAATGTTGGCTCAGTGCCGCCTCAATTTCACCCAACTCAATGCGGAAACCGCGAATCTTAACCTGGTTATCGATCCGTCCCAGGTATTCGATATTGCCATCTGTTAAGTAGCGAACTAAGTCTCCCGTCTTATACAGTCGTGCCTGCGGATCGTTGCTGAAGGGATTGGCAATGAATCTCTCTAGGGTTAAATCAGGACGATTGAGATAGCCTCTGGCTAAGCCTGCCCCGCCAATGTGCAGTTCTCCAGGTACACCGATTGGCACTAGTTGAAGGTTCTGGTTGAGAATGTAGACCTGTGTATTGCTAATAGGGCGACCGATGGGTGGTGGTGCGATCGCTCCTTTTGCGATCGCGGCAAAGGTCGAGTAAGTTGTGTCTTCAGATGGGCCGTACAGGTTAAATACCTGTTGGATATTATTTTGTTGATAGATCTGCTGCACCAGTTGATTTTGCAGCGGCTCGCCTGCCAGGTTGATTGTGGTGACTCCGTCTGGTATGCCCTTGACTCGAACTAGCTCAGTAATTGCCGAAGGAACCGTATTGATTAGCGTTACTTGCTGAGCGATCGCTTTCGATAGGGTAGGTAACTGTAAAGCATTCTCAGCGAGGATGACTTTTCCTCCACTACACAGCGGTACGAATAACTCAAATACCGAGAGGTCAAAGCAAATAGAGGTGGAGGCCAGAACTCCTGCTAGTTGTTCGGTTGTAAATATTTCTCTTGCCCAGGATACTAAGGCAACTGGACTGCGATGTGCGATCGCCACTCCCTTGGGTTTGCCAGTCGAGCCAGAGGTATAGAGGACGTAAACCAAATTGTCGAGTGTTGCCTCGCTGGTACAAAGCGTGTCACTGAATTGGGCGATCGCTTCCCAGTCATTCAAACAAATGACCTGGGTGTTATGTTTGGGGAGGATTTCTAGCAGATGTTGTTGGGTCAGAAGTACCTGAACTTGCGAGTCCGCCAACATCACCGCTAAGCGTTCTTGGGGATAGTTGGGGTCGAGTGGAACGTATGCTCCTCCTGCCTTGAGGATGCCGAGCAGTCCTACTACCATCTCCAGGGAACGTTCTACACAAATACCCACCAGTACTTCTGGCTTCACTCCCAGTGTCTGCAAGTAGTGCGCCAGTTGGTTAGAACGAGCGTTCAATTCTTGGTAGGTGAGCTGTCGATCTTCAAATACAATCGCAATGCCGTCTGGAGTGAGTTCCACCTGTTGCTCAAAGAGTTGATGGATGCACATATCGTGGGGAAAATCTGCCTGCGTGTCGTTCCAGTCCTGAATTAATTGCTGTTGTTCTAATGGGTTTAGTAGAGGCAATTTGGCAATCGGTTGTTCTGGATTAGATACCATTCCTGCTAGTAACATTTGGAAATGTCCGAGCATTCGAGTAATGCTGTCTGCATCAAAGCGGCTCTGGTCATAGCTGATATTCACCGATACTTGCTCCCCCAGAGCTACGATTACTGTCAGTGGATAATTCGTTTGTTCGATCCCGCGAACGTTCGAGACATCTATGCTTCCCTGCCGTTGTCGTAGTGAAACATCCACGGGATAGTTCTCGAATACCACGATGCTCTCGAACAAGGGCATACCGCGCGTCACGTCGCTCCAGTTTTGAATCTCTACTAGAGGTGAGTAGCCATACTGTTCTGTTTCTACCTGTTGTGTCTGTAATGCCTTCAGCCACGGTAATAATTCGGTATTGCCTGCAACTTGCACGCGCATGGGTAGGGTGTTGATGAACAGTCCCACCATCGATTCCACGCCGACTAGGGTGGGTGGACGACCGGAAACCGTTGCGCCAAATACGACATCGGGTTCTCCGCTGTAGCCTGCTAGTAATAGCGCCCATGCTCCCTGTACCAGGTTATTCAGCGTTAGTTGGTGCTGACGTACAAATGACTGCATGGCAGTTGAGGTTTCTGGCGATAACTGGATTTGCTGGGTGTCATATCCGCTATGCTGCTGGCGATTGGCTACACCACGTAAACTAACGCTGTACGGGCGCTCCACATTTAGGGGAATGGGTGCAATAAATCCTTTCAGTTTTTGCTGCCAGTATGTCTGAGCTTTCCCCATGTCCTGCTGTTGTAGCCAGTCAACGTAGTGACGATAGGCTACAACTGGTTCAAAGGAAAGAGTTTCTCCAATATGGAGAGATTCATACTTGTCGAAGACTTCTTTGAGTACGAGCGGCAATGACCAACCATCTAAGAGTAAGTGGTGATGACTCCAGACAAATTGATGGGTTTCGCTACTGATTTGGATGAGATGCAAGCGCATTAAGGGAGCTTGTGCCAGGTCAAAACCTTGCTTTTGCTCTGTCTCTAGTAGAGCTTCTAATTGCTGGCGTTGGACTTCCTCTGAGTGGGAACGCCAGTCTTGCAGGTGTAATGGCGGGTTAGCTTGGCGATATACCAGTTGTAGAGGGTGTTCTTGCTGCCAGTGGAACGCAGTACGGAAGGTGACATGGCGATCGACTACCTGCTGCCACGCCTGCTTGAATGCCTCCACGTCCAGATTCCCGCGTAAAGTGCAATTAAATAGCTCCACATACACGCCAGACTCTGGAGCATACAAACTGTGGAATACCATCCCCTGTTGTGTGGGTGACAGCGGATACAGGTCTTCTAAATCCTTCCAGGTTGTCAGCCCAGCGGTGAGTCGGTCGAGTTCCGATTGGCTAATCGTTGCTAATTGAAAATCACTGGGAGTGTATCCACCTGCATCTGGTGAGATACAGTGTTCGATCAGCGATCGCAACTCTCGTAAAAACGCTTCAACTAGTTGCTCGATTGTGGCGGCCTGATGAATGTTAGTACTATATGTCCAATTAAGTAAGAGCTGACCTTCAACGATGAAACTATTGATTTCCAATAGATGCGATCGCTTTTCCGCTAAACTTTGTGGGGATCCAATTGACTCCGTTGTTAGTTGAAATTCCGATGAGGTTTCCAGAGTTCGATCGAATTGACCCAGATAGTTAAAACAGATTTCAGCAGATGGATGGTTCTGCAATTGACTCACAACTTCTAAATCGACGCTGAGATAACGCAACAATCCATAGCCCAAGCCCTTGTTGGGAATGCCACGCAACTGTTCTTTGACTGACTTTAAGACATCCTGGGGAGATGCAGTGTCCTCAAGGTCGATTACCACAGGAAATATACTCGTGAACCACCCAACCGTGCGAGAGAGATCCACTTTATCAAACAGATCTTCTCGTCCATGTCCTTCTAAATCCAAATGCAATCCGCTGCTACCCGTCCACTCACGCATCGCCAGACCCAGCGCAGCAAGCAAGATATCGTTCACCTGCGTGTTGTATGCCTTAGGAACTTCTTGAAGTAGAGCAAGAGTTTCAACTGCATCCAAAGAGACGCTGATAGTTGCTGCAGAAGCAATGGAGTTTTCTCCTATTGGGTTATCAATAGGAAGATAGGGAAGTTGATTATTTGCTTGTTCGCTCCAATAAGCAAGCTCAGCAGAAAGAGCATCGGACTGGGCGTACTCAGTGAGTCGGATCGACCACTCTTTAAACGAAGTAGTTTTAGGCGGGAGTTGAATTGCTTCGCCTCGACTAACTTGTTGGAAAGCCGTTAACAAATCCTCTAGCAGGATGCGCCAAGAAACCCCATCAACACCCAGGTGATGGATAATCAGCAGCAATCGACCAGGTACATTGCTCCCCAACTGGAATAATGCCGATCGCATTAGAGAACCGTCCGCAAGATTTAGACTTGCATGTAGTTCGTTAGCAATGCGATCGCTTTCACTGGATTGCTCATCAGGTGATTTCGCGGATAAATCGACTACCTGTAAAGCAACTGGCTCGGTAATATCTGCATTAATCTGCTCCCAACCAGAATCAGAGCGTTCAAACCGCAGGCGCAGGGCATCGTGATGTAATGTCAGGTGCTGGATCGCCTTCTCTAAT
>JANMRU010000408.1:0-8284 GCA_031388585.1 Pseudanabaena sp. SOY_30_concoct_251
TATAGAATAATTGCGATCGCTTTTTCTAGCAACACTTTGGGAGAGCGATCGCGAACTTGTTTTGCTGTGTCTCTAAAACTGCGATCGCCATTTAATCGACAATAGGGGAAATTTGGGGCGATCGCTTTCATTACTGAGATCTTCCTGCAGTATTTTTACTTGTTGGATTTGCGATTCATATTGCAGAACAAATATCCGCTCAAATGGTTGCTTGCGATAACGTCGATAGATGTCAAAATCACTATCTAGCGTTGCGATCGCGGCAATATCTAACCGCTCTGAAATCACAATTAAACTCAAATCTGCAAAATCTCCTGGCAAATCTGCATATTTAGCATTGAGTTCGGCAATTCGAGTAAAATCTTGCGGCCATAGAGGAACGCAATCGTAGAGTTTTTTTGCCAGATCCAACAAAAATTCATTTTGAGTCAGCCAATTAGAACTGAGCAACCACATTACCTCCGTAACTAAATAAATCATCTAGGAAATTTATGTGATTCGATCCAAGTTTAATTGGCTTGCGTACTAATTACAGAGATACGAAAGGCAAGCCAAACGCGCGTAAAAACTGGCTCGCTAACGCATCCCATAGTTTCTACAGAGCTCTAGAAGCTAATGCGGACTAAACCGAATCAAGCAAACCTAGATCATAAGGATAAATTAAAGTGACTAATCCTCAAGTAGATACTAGCGTCTTTAATGACCGCAAAATCGTCAATGGCACTCCTGGTGATGATTCTATAATTGGTTCTCAGGGTGACGATATCTTGGCTGGCAATGCTGGCAATGATACGCTTAGGGGTGGTCGTGGGAAAGACATCCTTAATGGAGGAGATGGGAATGATGTAGTAAGAGGCGGCTCTGGCGATGATTTCCTTACTGGTAGTGCTGGGATAGATACACTTACAGGTGGACGAGATCAAGACACCTTCTTCTTCTCGGATAGTCCATTCCCAAGCGGTATTCCCGCACCTGGAGCCAATGGCATTGCTGTGCTAAACCAGCCAGATATTCTCACTGACTTCCGTATTGGTGAAGACAAATTGCTCTTTGAGGGTGGGCAACTTGGACTTGAGAGTGAAGGGCTTAATTTTCAGAAAGGGGTTAGCTCCCAGCTATCTGGCAATTACAATCTACTTATCCTCGAGGATGGATTTGCAAATGCTGGTGCTACAGCAAAAGCTATTGCCGACAATAATGAGATTACTGCCGATCGCGGTGTATTTGTCTACTTCAACACCACGTTGGGAATTTCCCGCGTCGTTTTCTCCAATGATCTTAGTGATGGCGGTGCAATCTCAGTTCTCGCTAATCTCACCAACCAAACGAACCTAGCCAATCAAGCTAACTTCTCATCTGAAGACTTTGATACAGTCGTCCTGACTTAGCGTAAATCCGAGAAACCTATCTCTCTCAACTTCCCTCTCCTGTAAAGAGAAGGAGGTTGAGGAGAGGTCAAAACTGCGCACCTTGGTGTCTATCGCAACACAGTTGCGCAATGGTGGCAGCAGTATTAGCGAGAGGGAGAGAATGCTCTATATCAACAACATCGAGGACGTAAATTAGGCGAAGGATGCACCTTAAGTGCATAGTGATTTAGTTATCTCAATCATTGAGATTCTTTTTGGGTGGCAGCATATTAAGCTGACTGAGTGGGACAATGGCTCCTCATGCTAACCGAAAATGGTCTGACCACTGCTGTAGGCGGGAATTATAAAAGAGTTAGCTTCTTCACGGTTACATTGTTAAATTTTGGCGATCTTGGTGTTTTGCTGGCTTGCCAGGGTTTTACAACACTATGATTTTGCGCCGAATGGCTTCTATGCAGAGAGCCACGCGGGTGCTGGTATTGTTTTCGTCGAGATAATCGATGCCCAGTTTTGCCTTCAGGCGTTGGACGGAATTTTGAGCGGTTTTTAAGGATACGTTCATGCGCTGGGCGATCGCTTTATCGGTGAGAGAATCGCGGCATAAATATTTCAGGACTTGCAGATCGCGATCGTCAAAATCGATGTCGTGACACAGTTCTCTGGGGATCCCGAGCGTGCCATCTAGGGCATGTCTGGCTCCATCCATATAGGCTTTGCGCCGTTCGAGTTTACTGACGATCGCAAATCCTCCCTGATGACGACCGATCGCTTTAGCCAGGGGCTTTAAATATCCGTACTCGCTGGTGTAGATCAGAACATTCAGCAGGGGATAATCCTGGAAAATCGTTTTCAGTAATTCTAGACTGGCTTGAGGCGACTGTTGTCCTGTAGATGTTCCAAATAGGAGATCGATAACGATCAGATCGGGAGTCTCTAATTTGAGGCGTTCTAAGGCTTGGGCGGGAGTGTGGACGATCGCGCAAATCGCCGATGGGTCGAGTTTTTGCAGAAACAGACCGTTATTTTCGGCAACTTCAGGGTGATCTTCGAGGATTAGAAATAGAGGTGGTTTAGACTCCATACCCCCCCAGGTATAATTTGGGACTAAGTTATTTATCCTACATCCTAAAAGATATCTGAAAAAACGGCAATTTTTGTCTATATTTTTAGCACGATCGCACAACAGCCAGGACTGTTAGCGATTAAACTGTAATGTCCAGGAAAGGGTGACTCTCATACCTCCCTCTGGTAAAGCGATGCGCTCGATCGCTCCTTCTGGTAATTCTGCGGCGATCGCGGTCATGAGTTTCATGCCATAACCACTCTGCAAGCCTGGGTTATCCGATCGCGCAAAGACTGCTTCGTCTAGTTTGGCACCATCGTTGGCGACGGCGAGCGTGCAGCGCGTACCTTGCTGGCTCAGGCTTATTTTTACTTGAGTGGCGGTACCGTGGGGTGGCTGGGCGTGGCGCACGACATTTTTCAAGGCCTCGCCAAAGAAACTGTATATATCCTCGCGGGCTTCTAACCACTGGCTGTTTAAGTTGGGTTCCACCAGGGGCTGAATTTCTTGTATAACGTGTAAGGTCAGTTCGCCGGATTGGACGAGTTGCTCTAGCCTGGTTTTGATGCCAGCGTCTAATCCTTCTCTGAGTTCTGGCGTGATCTCCAGGGCGATCGCTGCGGTTTGGTTGAGTTGTTGGCGCAGGTGATGCCCCAGGCTTTCCAGGCGCTCCAGGATCGGATCGACGGACACTTGTGACTGTTCTACTGGGAAATTCATCTGCAAAATTTCTAGCCGATCCATCACCAGTTTCAGTTCTTGCAAGGGACCTTCGTGGATATGCGATGCCAGGCGTTGCATCAGCTTGCGCGTCTGCGAAATAATTGCGGCCTGTTCTACCCTATGAAGGCGGTCGATTTCGCATTGTTGCTCGCCGATCAGGTCTTTCTGGATACTTTGTCAGTAACGTAGGATAATTCCTGAAGGGGAAAAGAATTCTTCATCGTCTCTAGGTAGGAAGAGATTGTAATCTCCGCTGATTCCGCAAACTTTGTAAATAGTAATTGGCTGTTTTACGCCTTTTGGTTCTACCTGTCGGTTTCCACTTACTCTTACAATTTCCCCAGCTGCTTTTAATGTCTCCTCTGAAATCAGAATTTCACCACCTGCTGTGTAAGATTCAATGCGATAAGTTAGGTTTACCTGACTCCCGACAATCCCGTACTTGGTGCGTTTTTCTGAGCCGATATTACCCAAAATTACCAGTCCGGTATTGATGCCAATCCCCATTTCTAGTTGAGGAAAGCCTAAATTTTTCAGCCTTTTATTAACCGAACCCATTGCTAATTGCATTGCACAAGCGCAAGCAACCGCCTTAGCAGCATCGTCATCTCTTGGAGCAGGTGCACCAAACAAAACCAAAATGCCATCTCCCATGAATTCAATAATAGATCCTTGGTACTGAGTAATCACATCGGCCATGGATTCGAGATAGATGTTGAGGATACTAATTATCTCTTCTGGTTGCGATTGCTCAGATATGGCAGTGAATCCTCTTAAGTCTGATGTCAGAATGGTGATTTTTCGCCTTTCGCCACCAAGTCTCAATCCTTCAGGACTTTCCAATAAATTGGCTACAATTTCATTGCTGAGGTAACGCCCAAACACTTGGCGAATCAACATATTCCTTTTTTCTAATTCTGTATTAGCTTGGGTCAAATTAGAAGTGCGTTCCCTAACACGTTCTTCTAACTCCCTGGTAAATTGCTGCATCCTCCTAATAACCAAAGTCAACCCTGAAAGGCCCAATAAAAATAATCCACCCAACATCACAGATGTAGTTTGCAAACTCTTATTAGTCTTTTCTGTAAAACTATCTAGGGACTGAGTAATTGACAAAACTCCCCGCATATCTCCCACCTGCCAGTTCTTTTTCGGGCTATTAGGATCGGTATTGTGACAAGCTACACAACTAGCCTCCATGCGAACGACCTCCCCATATCGCCACAGGCTAAGACCATCTTTTTGCTCAGAGGAGAAAATTTTCTCTCTTCAGGATGTTCTCTCAAATAGCTAAGCGCCTTTTTCTCAAAATCATCTCTGGATCCTCCTTCAGCTTTTCTCCAGGGATAGGGGTAATCACTGTATAAACGGACTGCCAAACCATTCTGTTTTTCGCTAGCTTTTTTACTAAGTTTGATCGCAAAAGTTGCTGGCCAAGGAATTGCACCATCTTTGACGAGATAGTCGTGGGTAATGCTAACCCCCTTTACTTTGTTGACACGACCGGCAGCTGAACTGCTATATAGTTTCCAAGCATCTATAATTGATTGGGCCTGCAATTCGGTACTGATGAGCGCTTGTGATTGTATTAGGCTAGTTGAGAGACTAGACATATTTGCCAAAGCTACACCCATGCCAGTAGCGAACAAGAGCAGAAGCATGAGGACAGTTTGTTTGAAAAGCAGGTTGAGGAAAAAGCGCCAAACTCTAGAAATCAAATTATTCATTACATAACCTCGGTCTTATTTGTTGTTCTCAGACTGGTTTAGGCTTTCCGAAAGCAATGCAAGTCCAGAGTCTTTCAGCATTATTTGACCTCTAAATTGTGTGAGTGAATAATGGGGAAACTTAGAAATCTATCCCATGAGTTATGAGATAACTTTAGTTCCACCAAACAGGCTGAAAACATTGATATAGCTGACATTTAGAATTGCTTTTGAATCTCAGATAAGCAGTAGAGAAACTAACTTAATCTGTACGGGTTATCTAAATAATAGTTGGGTTCTACCACAAAAGGGTAATTTGATGATAAACTTCTGAGGCATTGATATTGATTAAGACAGCGTTAGCCAGCGGGGAACTGGATTACTTTGAAATCCAAAATTAGAGTGCTACTACTATTACTCGATCCCGTATCCAACAGCCCAAAAACCTCTGAAGTGCGATCGCGATGACTCAAAGCAATCGGTACACAAGGAAAACATTTGCTTCTCCTTTTTGATTCCTCCGTTCAATAACAGGAAATCGCTTAGGATTAGACGTTTTCCTGCAATTCTTCTGGTTCTAATAAGCTCATCAACTTCTGCGCTGCATCCCCGTAATCATAGGGAGACCAGAGACGATAAGCCACAATATTATCTAATGGTTTCAGACTTTCTTCTTTCGCCAACGCAGTCATTAAAAACTGCACCATTTCACACTTTTCAGTTTTCTTAGCGATCGCACCACAATGGTTTAGTTTCAGGGAATGCGATCGCTTTTTCTGGCGATACTTTGGGAGGGCGATCTCAAACTTGTTCTGATGTAAAAGTAAAACTGCGATCGCTCCTAGATATTTGCCTGGTAAGGTGAGAATATATCAAACACAAATGAGCCACGGGATTTATGCCAAGCCTTTACATCATAGGCGGCCCCAATGGAGCAGGTAAAACAACTGTTGCACTGAGCTTACTCCCCAATCTTCTGGGCATATTTGAGTATGTGAATGCCGATGCGATCGCCGCAGGACTGTCGCCCCTTAACCCAAAATCTATGGCTATACAAGCAGGACGGCTGATGTTAGCAAGAATCAAACAACTGCAGCATCGGGTACAGACTTTGCCTTTGAAACCACCCTGGCTGCTCGTACATTCGTCGCGTTCTTAAAACGCTGTAAATCTCAAGGTTACACAATCAATCTAATTTACTTTTGGCTTCAAAGTCCCGATCTGGCGGTTGAGCGAGTGGCGCGACGAGTTGCAAGCGGTGGACATTCTATTCCAGAAGCAGACATTCGCCGCCGTTATCAACGAAGTTGTCAAAATCTGCTTGATTTATACTTGCCCCTTTGTGACAGTTGGATCGTCTACAATAACTCTGAAATAGTCTTCAGAGTTATTGCTGAGCGTAGCAGCAATCAGCAACCAATTATTTATGATTCTGAAGCTTGGCATCAAATCTTGAGAGGGCTCAATGGCTGAAGATCGGTTACTATCCAGCAAAATTAATGAAGGGGTGAAAGCTGCAATCGCTCAAGCCCTCGAACGCCATCGCAAACTAGGCGAAGCGATCGCAGTCTGGCAGGAAGGCCAGGTCACTGTCATACCTGCCGATCAAATTCCTCAAACAATGACAAAGGCAAATTCTCAGGTGAATTAACTGCAATCGCTTTTCCATTCGTATTTCCTGGAGATCGCTCCACGAATGGTTTAGTTATAGGGAATGTGATGACATTCCCTATAACGTCTGCATCACGTTATACTGTCTGCAAGGTTTGGGGAGAAGGCAAGGGTTTGCCTGTTGCTTCATAATCCTCAATCAGGAGTTCCAAGACCTCCTGGGCATTGGCGAGTGCCTCCTCGTAGGTCTCCCCATGTGTAAAGTACCGCTGTAGCTTGTGGGCAAACTCAGGTAGCTCCACCAAATAGCATTCGTCTTCATCAGACCAAACAATATTAATGCGGTACTTGTGTTTCATGATTCTCTATCCTTTAAGGCGTTTAACGCTGCCTCAACCAGTTTCTCAAGATATGTCTTCGCATCATCTCCATCTTTTCCAGCGATCGTGAGAGGAAACTCTGGCAAAAGAGGGTGAACCCATCTTTGATGGCTCCCCTTGGTTCTGATGACCTGAAACCCTGCTTTTGAGAGAACAGATCTTAATTCCCTAATTTTCCTAGGCATAGGCTTATTATAGACTCAAAGGCTTAAGACAAGCTCAAACAAGTGACAATGCTTTCAATAGTGTAGTTTTAGGGAATGCGATCGCTTTTTCCCGCGATACTTTAGGAGGGCGATCGCGAGCTTGTTTTCTTGTGGTTCTAAACCTGCGATCACCCTGAAATCGAATAATAGGGAATGCGATCGCGATTAACCATAGGGTACGCTACACTAAATTCAGACCGCTATAAGCACAGACCCTATGGATATCACTATTCACCTAGAAGACGAACAAGTCCACAAACTAGAGTACATCCAGCAGCAAACCAACCAAGATGCAGCGGCATTACTAAATCGTACCCTTACCGAAGCGATCGATGCTTATTACCAACAGATTCAAGCATCTAACCTAGATCGTCTTGCACACCTGCGACAAAGTAAGTTTATTGGTTGCTTTAGCGGAGATCCCAATCTAGCCGCTAATTCAGAAGCTAATTTTAAAGCAATCATGAATGAAAAATACGATCCTCGCTGATACAGGATTTTTCATTGCCTTGGGTAACAGGAGCGATTCCCTATGGGATGCGTTCCGCCGCGATCATTCCATAGCTATACAAATTATATCCACCCTGAACGCCCTCCTGCTTACCACTTATCCTGTAATTACAGAAACTAGCTACCTCTTGGCAAGAGATGCTGGACTAGCAGCCCAATTTGCTTTTTTAACAGAAGTTGCCAATGGGACATTTCCCGTTTTCGATCTCCAAAAACATCACATTACTCGCATGGTCGAACTCATGAGACGCTACGCTGACTTACCAATGGATTTAGCCGATGCCTCTCTGGTAGTTTTAGCAGAACATCTAGGACACGGAAGGATTCTAACCTGCGATCGCCGAGATTTTAGCATTTACCGATGGAACAACACCAAACCATTCGAAAATTTACTGCTAGTGCAGAGTCACATCTAAAAGTTAGGGTTGGCAAGTTTGTCCAAATCGGCGAAGGTGTATAAAGTTAGGAGGTGCTTTATGCAGAAAAGATATATTGTCCGATTGACAGAAGAAGAGCGGTGTGAGCTTCGAGAGGTGATTAAAAAATTAAAGGGTAGTAGTCAGAAAGTTCGAAGAGCCCAGATTTTGCTAAAAGCAGACATTGAGGGGGCAAATTGGACGGATGAGCACATCGCAGAAGCCTTTGGCTGTCGGACAAAAACCGTGGAAAATATTCGCCGACGGCTGGTAGAGAAAGGCTTTACAGAGACCCTCAA
>JANMRU010000420.1:0-1980 GCA_031388585.1 Pseudanabaena sp. SOY_30_concoct_251
GTTTTCTTGGGCAGACGAATTCGTGAAAAGTATCGGTACGGACATGTATGCACCAAAGGATAGCTAACAACCGTGTTGCAGCGGATGGTATAGAGTTGGTTGGTGGGGATGCAAAGTTTATTAGCCACCGCTGAACACGACCGTTATACTGCTCAGGCTATTGGTTAAAATATACTTTGAAGGTCAAAGATTTGGCATCCGTAAACTAAAATTCTCGGTTTCCACTCGAAGAGAGATCCTGCGATGAAATTGACTACAGCCGTTACATTACGGGAAGTTACCAGAGAAAATCTTGATGATATCCTCGATTTGAAGGTGACTAGAGAACAAGAAAATTTTGTTGCTTCTAATGCAGTGTCTATTGCTCAAGCCCATTTTTATCCAGTTTGTCCAGAGACAGCATGGTTTCGGGCAATTTATGCTGACGAAGCACCAGTTGGTTTTGTCTTGATAGTTGATGATCCGGTCAATTCAGATTATTCGCTTTGGCGATTCATGGTTGATGCGCGTTTTCAGAGACATGGATTTGGAAAACAGGCTTTAGAGTTAGTGATTGAATACGTTAAGACACGTCCAGGAGCAAAGGTGTTATCGACAAGCTGTGTTCCGGGTGAAGGAAGTCCTGAAGAGTTCTATAAAAAAATGGGCTTCACACCCACAGGCGAGATGGATGAAGATGGAGAAGTGATTATGCAATACGACTTGTAGACTTACTTTTCGCGGTGGCGATCGCAGTATAACAATCGTGTTGCAGCGGAACAATTAACTTGGTCGGTTGAGGTTGAGAGGTTGCCTGTGTCCGCTGAACACGGTCGTTATGCGCAACAATACGGCGCAATGTCAAGCAATTCAGTTCACGTAATTCTCAACTTTAAAGGAGACTTTAAATGGCTGACAAATGCGATCCTATTCGTTCTGAATTAAATAATTTGGAAGTGCAGCTTAAGAACACCGAAAAATTTATTGTGGAAGCGGAACCTGGTGAACAACATCCGCCGAAACCTGTTCTCAACGGAGAGTGGAAGGGCCTAAGCCTTCGTGTTAGAAATACCCGCTTGTCTTTGCAGGCATGTGAAGAGTCTCTCATATCGAACACTCCAGTTCCTTTGACGCTGACGTTGACCAAGTTTGTATGCTTGGATCAAAGTGATGAGGTCAGGATTTTTTTTGGATTTAACATCGAAGACGACGAACCCTATGCTCTCGTTTTTGCTGTAGATATCCAGCCATCACCCATTGGGTCGATTCCTGTTGGAGCAACCAATTCAAAGATGACCCTGGTGGGAGCTTTGGCGGATGTCGATGAAGAGGAGGAATACTCAGCCCCCCCAAATGTAATTTGGGGTCTAAGTGACGCTCCGAGCCTAGTAAGTTCCGCTGATAATCTTATTGTACTCGTTGTCATGATGGAGAATGATAGTGGTAGCCCCGCCCAGGCTCGCACGACGTTAGAGGGCGCGGCTCGGGCGGGGCTACTCACGAATGTGCCCTTGCTGTCTAGCAATGCGATAACTCGACAAGAGCTTGTCAACCGTATCATCGCTGGGATGGATGGATTCATGGGTGCAGCGAAGGTTGGAGTTCCAAATCCCGACGACAATATTGGGTCGATTCAAGAGTTGCGATTTTCCCAAGTTGAACTCGATCATATTTACAGAAATTTAGGACCTATCGAAAAGAGTCTGACCTTTGAAGGCGATGACGCAAAATATGTTCTTAAGTTTAGGATGTTCCGTTGAATCGGGTAGGTTGATCAACCACTTTATTGTTGCCCAACTTTTCTACTGGGTGTAACGGTCTAACAATCCGCTTGATGGTTTGCATGTTCTGCCTCGCTTGCCCAGTTAGTTGATGAATTCAGATGTCTCATAACAAAAAAGCTAACCAATGCGGGCTGCTTCAGCACCTGCGTCCAGTTAAGCGGATTGTTAGACCGTTACACCCAGTAGAAAAGTTGGGCAACAATAAAGTGGTTGATCA
>JANMRU010000421.1:0-25889 GCA_031388585.1 Pseudanabaena sp. SOY_30_concoct_251
ATCACCAGGTAAGGGTAAAGCATTCGACAGACGATCTTCGCATTTCATGAAAAAATTATCTATCGAATGCTTTACCCCTCCACCCGCGATATCCACATGCCTTCGTTACATGATCGCATCCCAAACTAAACTGATGGCTAAGAGTAAAAAGCTTAAACCCGCCACAGTGTTGAGTGTATTGGGTGATACATGCTTAGCTAGCCATTTGCCAGCGGCAACGCCTAGAAAACTAGTGGTAACAAGAGCGATCGCGGCACCGAGAAATACGATTAGAGGAGATTTCGATTCGGCGGCAATCATTAACGTGGTAATTTGCGTCTTATCCCCAAGCTCAGCTAAAAATACGGTCAAAAATGTCGTGGTAGCGATCTGAAGATGCTCGGCTTTGATTCTGGAGCTAGGCACAACAGGATCTTCTGGCTTTGATGAAGAAGTCACGGGGGTATTCTGAAGTTAGTGTTCTAATTCTCTTCGCATATTTTAACCTATCTTTACAAAAATGCCTGAAGAATTGCCATGAAGTCCGACAGGATGGCGTGGGTATTTGCGGAAGTGAGCACGGGAACGTGTATAAAAATACAATTTGTAGCTGGGCTGCGATCGCGTAAATGACTGAGTACGGAGTGATACAGGGCATTACAAACGAACTTGCCTGCATCGTGACTAATTTTAGTTATGTTTAAGCCGTCAGAGAGCTTTTCCAGATCGACCTTAGTTGTGATTGTTTCTAATGATTTCCCAGTTATGGCATCAATCTTTATAGCACTCGATTCTAAACATAGCTGAGATCGCTTTTCTGCCATACCGCAACAGATTACTGTATGCGGCTGAATTTCGGCGATCGCAGCCAAAACTTGGGTCGGTGCTAGGTGAAAATCAACCGAAATTTTCCGCAGCAAATAAAAGCGATCGACTGGCAGACCTTGCTGTAGAGCTAAAGCCAACAGATCGTCTGAAGCATTTGAGACATGGTGTGCTTTCCAAGTATCAAAAGAAGTGAGGAGTATCCTGGTAGCCATTTGAGTCGCGCGATGGAATACTGGTTGAGAAACTGAAAAAAAGAATCAAGCAATCATGGCAAAGCGTCAATGGTGGCAAAAGCCACAACTGCGAACTGATGAAGACCAAAATATACATCGTAAGGTTAGTTGGCTAGAACTTTTTTTCGATCTGATATTTGTCGTCGTCGTCGCTGAACTATCTCACTACTTAGCTAAGCACGTCTCTCTAGAGGGAGTAGGCAGTTTCATTCTGCTGTTTCTACCAGTTTGGTGGGTCTGGATTGGTGCGACCTACTACAACGAACGCTTTGAAACTGAGGGCTTGGAAAATCGCATTTTTACCTTCTTGCAAATTATCGGTGCGGCAGGGTTAGCTGTCTTTGTCCACGATGGCTTAGGTAAAACTTCCATCGGCTTCGCCCTATCCTATATTCTGTCGCGATCGATTATCACTTACCTGTGGGTGCGAGGAGGCTACCACGATCGCCGATTCCTCCCAACTGCGAAGCGATTTGGTAGTGGGTTTGCGACTTCGATTGCTTGCTTTTTCCTATCTATCTTTGTACCTCCTCCTCAGAGATTTGTACTGTGGGGTATAGGATTACTGATCGATATCTCTACTCCGCTATCTGCGTATAGGCAACAAGCTCTACTGCCAAAGTTCAGTTCTTCTAAATTGCCAGAGAGATTTGGTCTTTTTTTGATTATTGTCTTAGGAGAATCTGTAGTAGCGGTGGTGCAAGGACTGGCGGCTAAACCCGAACTATCAATTTTGGCGGCTGGAACGGGAATCTTAGGTATGGCAATGGCATTTGGCATGTGGTGGATCTACTTTGATTTTGTGGCGCGGCGACCACCCAAACCTGGAGTTGGCTGGTCGTATGCCTGGGGTTATCTGCATATGCCCCTAGTGATGTCAGTGACCGCAACAGGGGCAGGCATTCTGAATACAATCACTAATGAGCAGGATGTCCTACTCGAGCCAGTTAGAATGCTAATTGCTTTTTCCGTAGGATTTTCTTTAATTGCGATCGCCTTGTTAGAAAAAACTCTGCGTCGCGAGGCGGATGAACCAACTCATCCTGGATTAAGCCCAGGATTGAAATTAGTTGGGGCACTAGGAGCAATTGGCTTGGGTTTATGGGGTAGTGGATTGGGGGCGATCACCTTGCTCAGCCTGCTATTTGGCATATTGGCGATTCAGATGATTTATGGATTGGCTGTTTGGTTTAACATGGAAATCGACTGATGGTGCTAATTTAGCTCTGGGTTGACGATTCCATTCGGCTCAAAACGGCTGGGCAACTTGATGCTGAACATTGAGCCTTTGCCAAGCGTACTTTCTAAAGCGATCTCGCCACCCATCATTTTGACTAGCTGTTCTGTAATCGATAATCCCAAACCCGTTCCGCCATGGCGGCGGGTTGATGACTGATCGACCTGACGAAATTGTTCGAATATCGTGTGCTGGTGTTCCAGTTCAATCCCGATCCCCGTGTCGTGTACTGAGAATATAACTGGTGGTTGTAGATCCAACTCATGGGATACGCGATCGCTACCAACTCCCAATGATTGTTCCGAAGCTAAAGAGCCATACTGGAGCTCCACTCTAACCTCACCGCGATCGGTAAATTTAATCGCATTTGAGACTAGATTAGTAATCACTTGACGCACCCTAATCGGATCTTGGTAGATTTTGCATTTGCCAATGTGATTATTGAAAAAGAAATGCAGCCCCTTATTACTAGCCAGTGCCTGCAAGCTATCGCAGGTATGATGGATGAGTTCATCGATATGGAAATATTCGGGATGGGCATCCATGCGTCCGGCTTCAATCTTGGAGAGATCGAGAATATCGTTGATTAAATCTAATAGATTTTTACCATTGCGTAGGATGCGATCGAGCATATCTGATTGGCCATCTGTGAGGGGGTCACGACGCTGGCGTAGCAATACCTGTGAGAATCCAATGATTGCATTCATCGGTGTGCGCAGTTCGTGGCTCATGTTGGCGAGAAATTGGCTTTTTAGTTGGGTAGCTTCGATCAGTTGGGCGTTCTGGGCTTCAATTTGATTGATTAACTGGGCGTTGCCAATGGCGATCGCGGCTTGGACGCCAAATGATGCTAGCAGACTAATATCCTCGCGCGAACCCGCCTCTGCCAGTTGCGAGTGCGCAATTGCTAGAACTCCTAGCCTTCCCGAACGGCTCGATTCAATTGGAACGCAAAGCGCACTTTGCATCGGCAGACCTTCCACCAGACTGGCTTCTCCCGACTTAATTTCGCCAGGAATACCCTCTTGAAATACCTGGGTAAGCAGATTTGGCTGTGCCAGACTGAATGTGGATTTTTGCGGAAATTCGAGCGGCAACCCCTTAATTGCCGAGAAGACGAGCTCATTGCTCTTGGCATCGTGGAGTGCTAGAACGCAAATTTCCGCCCAAGCGATCGCATCGCAAGTTGCCTCTACGACCGATCCTAATAGGACATCAAGATCCTGTAATTGCTGGTTGATCAAGTTAGTCAGTCGTTGCAGAATGCTCATGCGTTTCTGCTGATCGATCATTAGACGATTAGTTTCCTGTACCACCTTCTCTCGGTAGCGTTCCTCCGTGACATCGCGCAATATCATGACACTGCCAATTAGCTCTTCTCCCAGTCCGACTAATGGAGCTGCCTTTGTACTGAGGATTACTTCTTTCCCATTCGGTTGACGCAATACAATCTGGTCTTCTACTACTTCGCTACTAGACATGGCTTGAAATATGACTAGATCAGATAATTCGAGCGGCTCCCCATTCGCATGGCGCACGTCAAATTGCTCGATAATCTCATCCATTGATTTGGCAACCAGCGGCGAAGACATTATTCCGTCAGCGGTTTCAGGATTTGGTACTCCCAACATAGTGCGACCTGCTGAATTAATTTTCAGAATTCGTCCTGCTGGATCGCTCAGCAAAATACCATCGGCTAATTGCTCAAACAGAATAGTCAGTTCTTCCCTTTGACGTGCGATCGTTTGGACACTTTGAGCGTTACTAATAGCAGTTGCTAATCGCCGATCGATCGACCTTAAAAGATTTCGACTTTGTGCTGATAGAGGAGTGAGACTGCCTAAAAATAGAACGCCCACAAGACTCCTTTTTAACATCAATGGCCAAGCAGATAAGCTTTGCGGTAGCAAATCTCCAGCGGGCGTGCGATAGACCAAAGTCTGCCCCGTCAACTGATCTACTTCCCAAATTACAGGTTCACCTAACTGTGCTGCTTGTCCCACCAGACCATCGCCAAGCGCGATCGCAGTCATTAACTGATTAGTTTTACACCCCCACTCCGCCGACAGTTCTAATACCTCTCCCTGCCATAGATAAATGCTGCCTAGTTGTGCGTTAGTAAGCTGACATACCTTTTCGAGACTGGTTTGGATTAACTTAGTTTGGTCGGTTGTATTGACCAGTACTTGATCGAGAGATTGCAGGCCAAATTGAATATCTCGTGCTTCTAACTTTGCGGTTTTAGCCTCCAGTTCTGCTGCCATGCGATTGAAGACCTGAGAAAATTCTCCCAATTCATCATTGCGTTCAATTGTAGAGCGGACTGATAAATTACCAGCCGTGATTGATTCAGCGACGCGAGATAGTTCGGTTAAGGATGGCTGGATGCTACGCACGATCAATAAGCCTGAGAAGATGCCTGCCCCAAGTCCCATGATTAAATAGGCGATCGCCACAAAAGTCGCAATCTGTTGAAATTCGTCTGGTGTACCTTGATGAACGTACAGCACCAGCAATAAAGAAGCAGTAGCCAGCAAAGATATGCTAGTACCTAATCCCACTAACACCCGCCGTACGAGGCTTTCTCGACGCTGTTCGCCTGTGTGACCCATCATTGCCGCTTGCTTTTAGTTAATTGGTAACTCATGGCGGCTAGCATAGCTGTAACCACTTAATTTTGTATACTTACTTGCGAGAGATCCTAAGCCCCAGATCGTTCTTACGGTGAGGAGCCAGCCCTACGCGATCGTTGGATTATTCAGTGGTAGTTGCATCCTCATAGTCCCTCACACAGATCGAGCAGGGCAAGTTCGGATTGTCAGCAAATTCTTTTGAAATTCGACCGCTAAGATTCAATATTCGCTTGTCACACTTTCAAAGAGAAGCAATACATTCATTCAGTTCCGCTTTAAAACACTGTGCCAACTGATCCACATGGTAGCAACTTTTGCGATGTTTTCCTGCGGGGCAATTGCAGTGCAAAGAACTTGCCGACATGTTTAAGGTATAGACATTCCCGCCAATACTCGTGGTCGACCACGTTCGAGGATCGATCTGTGTAAATTGCAGACTGCTTTTGGCCGAAATAATATTAGTAGACATTACCGCCCCTTTTGGATAGACTTATCTGTATATTTGATTATTGTACGTAAATCAAATTGGCTTTTCAAGTAAAAAATTTTGCCGTCAAGAAATAGTTGCATTAAAATTTGTCTTGTGGTTTGATAAGTGTACTCTAATCAAAGGTGACTTTGTATGAACGATCTAATGAAACAGCATGGTGCATTTAGCTGGTGCGAACTAATGACTACGGATGTTCCTGCTGCCCAGCAGTTTTACGGTCAGTTATTTGGTTGGCAGATGGAGGATACCCCACTTCCTGAGATGCAAATGACCTATACAGTTGTTAAGGTGGGAGAACAAGGAGTTGGTGGCATTATGCCGATGCCGCCCCAATCCATGTCGCCATATCCTTGCTGGAGCAGTTACGTTACGGTCGATAATGTCGATGGTTCAGCTCAACTAGCAGAACAACTTGGGGCAAGGGTACTGGTTCCTCCCACCAATATTCCTGGTACTGGTAGGTTCAGCGTCATCCAAGATCCTCAAGGTGCTGTCTTTAACATCATCAGCTACATCGATAGTTAAGGTTACAGAGCGGTAGAGGTAGTTTTCCATTCCATCTTTTCTCTAAAGATTTTCTCTACCGCGCTCAATTTTTGATGACAGATTGTGATTCTAACAATATAAAAAGATTACAGAACTGCTATGTCTGGACTATTTGCGTTAGTGGATTGCAACAATTTCTACGTTTCCTGCGAACGTGTATTCAATCCTGGGTTAGAAGGTAAGCCAACGATCGTCCTTTCTAATAATGATGGCTGTGTGGTGTCGCGATCGCCTGAAGCTAAAGCATTAGGCATTAAGATGGGAGTACCAATTTTTAAAGCTAAAGATCTGATTGTTAAACACAACGTGCAAGTGTATTCATCCAATTACGCACTATATGGTGATATGTCGCGGCGAGTGATGAATTCGCTGAACTATTTTGTGCCTGAGGTTGAAATCTATTCCGTTGATGAAGCTTTCCTCAATCTCTCAGGGTTTTCTAGTTTAAAGCCCAATCTATTGCTCAAGTATGCACGTTTTATGCGAACCAAAGTACATCAATGGACGGGAATTCCTGTATCTGTTGGCATTGGTACAACAAAAACTCTAGCAAAAGTTGCCAGTTACATCGCTAAGCGATCGCCAGAGGGAATTACAGAATTACTATCAGAAAAGTCGCAAGAGGAGGCGATCGCCCAGATGGCAGTAGAAGATATTTGGGGAATTGGCGAAAAACTAGCAACCCGCTTCCGCAGCTATGGCATTCATACCGCATTCCAGTTGCGCAATGCTGATGAAGCATTGATAAAGCAAATTTGCGGTATTGTAGGCGTGCGAGTGATGTTAGAGCTTCGCGGCATATCCTGTCTCCCTCTAGTCACTATGCCGATCGCCAGGCATGGGATTACCGTCTCTAGATCGTTTGGCTATCCTGTAGAATCGCTCGCAGAACTAAAGGAGGCCGCCGCAACATACATTTCTAGGGCAGCACGGAAGCTAAGAAGAGAAAAACTGGCAGCTAATCTTTTGAGCGTTTCCCTCACTACTAATCGCTTTAACCATGATACAGAGCAATATAGCAACACCATGACAATCGGTTTGCCAGTTGCGACTAACTACACGCCTGAATTAATTCAGTATGCAGGTCGAGCAATAGAGGATATCTATCGGGCTGGTTACCGCTACAAGAAAGTAGGTATTCTTATGTCCGAACTTGTCTCATCGGAGCAGATCCAAGCAAATTTCTTTGATGAGCGCGATCGCGATCGCGCCAGGAAATTGATGCAGACAATCGATGAAATCAATCTCAAAATGGGGAAGGATGCGATCAAGTTTGCCGCAGAGGGCATAGAGCAACTCTGGAAAATGCGATCGCATTATCGCTCACCCAAATACACAACTTGCTGGGATGATTTGCCGATCGCTAAAGCCTAATCGCGGGCTCAATATCCTTGCAAGTAATGTTATTGCTAGCAATATTTGTTCGATCCCTTGATTTATGATTTGATTTATGATTTGATAAATGTACGTATATCGACAAGAGAATTGCTTATGGCACGCGGTGGTAAACGTATCGGAGCAGGCCGACCCAAGGGTAGCGGTAAATATGGTGAAGAAACTAGGGCAGTAAGACTGCCTGTGAGCATAGCCGATCGGATTTTGGAGTCATTGCAGGCTGTGCAAGATATGCAGGCTGAACAAACAGAGCCCAAATCAGAATCTGCCGCTAGAACCCTAGTCGAAAGTATTTATGCTCCAGACAATAGTACTAAATACAAATTACCCTTATATATGAATCCTGTAGCAGCGGGTTTCCCTGCCCCAACAGAGGATTATATTGAGGGTAAGATAGATCTGAACCGACATTTGGTCAAACATCCAGAAGCGACCTTCCTGGTTCGCGTTACGGGTTATTCCATGATCGACGCTGGTATTCATCCAGGCGACTTTCTGATCGTCGATCGCTCGCTTGAGCCAACTAATAACAAAGTCGTAATTGCTGTAGTGAATGGCGAACTGACGGTGAAGCGGATTCGTAAAGCCAAAGGCAAACTGTTTTTAATGCCTGAGAATGATAGCTATGAACCGATTCAAATCTATGCTGAGACAGAATTTCACATTTGGGGCGTAGTAACTAACGTTATCCATCCTCTGTAGGCAGGGAACTTACTTGGGTCTGAGGCAATCGGTAGATTTTGCCCGCATATATAAATACCTGTAGACTGTGGGCTTAAAGACAAACGCAAAAACTGTAACAAAAAAGATGTGTTTGGACACCTAACCCATCCTTTAAGCCTATGAAATTACAATTCATCCCCCCCAGCTGGCGGCGAGCAAGCAGAAGTTTCCCTCTCCTCTGTTTTTTGGTGTCATTCGCGATCGCCATCACGCTCCATACTTTTATTCCTGCGATCGCCCCAAATAGTAATTTGAATGGGCATTTAAATGCGATCGCGCAGTTGACTGCGCCGCCAACCGCGCCACCAACTGCACAGCCACCCAAACAGGCAACCCGCCAGGAAATTCGAGGCGTGTGGCTGACCAACAACGATCTTGACGTGCTTAAAGATCGCAAGAAAATTCAAGAAGCCGTCAGCCAACTACAACGCCTAAATTTTAATACGGTCTACCCCGTGGTCTGGAATTCTGGTTATGCCTTGTATCCGAGTGACGTGGTGCAGAAAGCAGGTATTCAAGAGTTTGTCTACCGAGGCAACGAAGGCCACGATATTCTTGCCGACCTGATTGAGCGATCGCATCGCCTGGGATTACTTGTGATTCCCTGGTTTGAGTTTGGCTTTATGACTCCCCCCACCTCAGAACTGGCGACAAAGTATCCACATTGGCTGACAAAAAGGCAGGATGGAACCCAAAGTTCGGTTGCGACTGATGGGGAAGTGGCGTGGCTCAACCCCTTCCGCCCTGAAGTGCAGCAATTCATCACCGATCTCGTACTGGAAGTAGTGACACGATATGATATTGATGGCATTCAGTTTGACGATCACACCAGTTTGCCCAACGAATTTGGTTATGACAGCTATACGATCGCGCTGTACAAAAAAGAAACAAAAAAGGAGCCACCAAGAGATCCCCAAAATCCAGCATGGGTGAGTTGGCGGGCTAATAAGATTACAGCGTTTATGACTAAACTCAACAAAGCGGTCAAAGCTCAAAAGCCGAAAGCAATCTTTTCTGTTTCCCCCAACTACTACGAATTCGCCTACAAACTTCAACTACAAGACTGGCTGGGGTGGATAAAACAAAATATTGTGGATGAGTTAGTCGTACAAGTTTATCGTTCCGATCTACAAAGTTTTATCGCACAGATCGATCGGCCAGAAATCCAATTTGCGAAGAAAAAGATTTCTACTGGAGTTGGTATTCTCACAGGATTGAGAAATAACCCTGCAACCATCGCGCAAGTTCAATCGCAGGTACGAGCCGCTCAGGAGCGCAATTTAGGCATGTCATTCTTTTACTACAAAAGCCTTTGGGACTATGGACCAGAAGCAGTAGCGGAACGTCAGTCAGGTTTTCAAACGTTTTTCCCCCTGCCTGCTTCCCGTTACGCAAAGCAATAACATGTGCGATCGGTATTAACTCAGATCTTGTACCAGGTTCAATAAGCCAAGCGCGAATGAATTCGCAGCTACACAGACAAAGTCTGCCTTCGCAGACTCAGATCTGCTTTATGGGCAACCAGCGCAGGCTGGTTTAGTTTGTATAGACGCGGTTTTAACCGCCAGTTGAGATTGGTGCAAGATCTGAGTTAACATGTTTGAGAATGAGTATCATTCTCATTTTTTGCTATCATTGTTAAATTACTCTTAGCGGTGAAGCATGAACTTACCCAGCTTACAAAAGCGGCAAACAGATCCGGCCAAACTTGCGCTGATTAAAATCTGGCTCTATGAAGCGTTGCAACTAGATGCAGATACGACTCTAAGTATCAGTGAACTTTTCGGTACAGAGCCAAATTGTCCGCCCATAGAAACTGTGGTGGCAATTATGGTCAAACCACCTCAGCAGTACAAAATTCATAAAGCGATCGCGGATATAAAGCACCAAGATATTTTAAACCTGGTCGTACCCACACAAACTCCTTCCAACACGCAGAATATGATTTCAAATGATCTCGCAATCCAACTCGATGTGCCTAAACAGGGTATGCCTGTCACCATAATTACTGGTTTTCTCGGTAGTGGAAAAACAACTTTACTCAATCAAATCCTCAAAAATAGACAGGACTTGAAAGTTGCAGTTCTAGTCAATGAATTTGGTGATATCAATATTGATAGTCAGTTGCTCGTAGATATTGAAGACGACATGGCAGAACTGAGTAATGGCTGTATCTGCTGCACAATTAATGACGGTCTGGTTGATGCTGTCTATCGAGTGTTGGAACGAGAAGATCGTGTTGACTACATGGTAATTGAAACTACAGGTGTTGCCGATCCACTGCCGATCGCCCTTACCTTTCTCGCTACAGACCTAAAACAGCTCACGCGTTTGGATTCTATCCTAACGGTTATTGATGCGGAAGCATTTACTCCAAGCCATTTCGATAGTGAAGCAGCTCGTAATCAGGTGAGTTATGGAGACATTATTCTCCTAAACAAAACTGATTTGGCTTCGGCATCTCAGGTTGATGAATTGGAAAATTATATTCGCACCACAAAAGCCGGATCTAGAATTTTGCGATCGCATTTTGGTGAAGTGCCCTTGCCATTAATTTTAGATGTAGGACTTGCCAATCCTGCCTCCTATCAGCCTGAAGAGAAGAATCACGATCGCTCAAATGAACACACACATGAACATGCACATGAACATACACACAAGCATGAACATCACCATCAGCATTCGAATCACTTAGCAAATGATGGGTTTATTTCTGTCTCATTTCAGAGCGATCGCCCATTTTCCCTAGAGAAATTCCAAGACTTTCTCAGCAAATTGATGCCAGTAGATGTATTTCGAGCTAAGGGAATTCTCAGATTTGAAGGTATTGACCTGCGCTACATCTTTCAACTTAGCGGTAAGCGCTACGAACTGCAACATGATTTCCGAGACAAGCCACTGATGAATCAATTGGTCTTTATCGGTAGAAATCTCAATCCGCAGCTTTTGCAACAGCAATTAAGAGAATGTCAGGTCTGTTAAGTTCAAGCACAGCCAGCCAGACTAGCGTGTTAATTAATCAAGCTTATCTTTGGATTGAGGCACTCAAATTCGATAGCCGAGGTCTAATCCCTGCGATCGTTCAGCACGATCGTGACAATTCAGTGCGGTGTTTAGTATGGTTAGATAAGACATCCGTTCAGCAAGCGTTTAGTTCTGGCGAACTTGTTACATCGGCACATATCCTGAAAATAAAATCGATCTTCTATGATTGCGATCGCGATACACTTTTACTCAAAATCGAACAACCTTTATCCTAACGATGACGATTAATACTAAATTGCCAAAAACTGGAATTGGTGGTAACACACGTAAATATCTATGGCTCTGGCAAGGATCTACCTATGAGGTAGGTTACGAAACTCTCGGCCAAGGTAACCCTATTTTACTCTTGCCTGCTTTCAGCACAGTTTCTACTCGCTCTGAACTGTGTGGAATTGCAGAAGAATTATCTACTCAGTATCAAGTTGTAGCATTAGATTGGCTAGGTTTCGGTGAATCAGAGCGCCCTGCCTTGGACTATCAACCTGCGATTTACCTACAGTTGTTGCGGGATTTTGTGCGATCGCAGTTCAGTCATCCCATACCCGTAATTGCTGCTGGTCACACTGCTGGCTATGTCATGCAACTTGCTAATGAAAGCCCTCAAGTGTGGTCGCAGATCGTACTGGTTGCACCTACCTGGCGAGGCCCGCTACCAACAGCGATGGGCGAACATCGGGCACAGTATGGGATTCTACGAAATTTGGTGCGAACCCCTATTTTAGGGCAATTTCTTTACAGCCTGACCACCACACCATCCTTTTTAGGCATGATGTATCGCCGTCACGTTTACATCCAACCAGAGCGCATTACACCTGAATTGGTGGAATGGAAGCGCCAAACTACGCAGCAGAAAGGAGCAAGATTCGCGGCATCTGCCTTTGTAACGGGAAATCTCGATGTGGTGCGTTGTAGAGAAGATTTCCTCAAATTATTTCAGTCGTCATCTGTGCCTGTGGCGATCGCGATCGGCGAGCAAACGCCACCAAAATCTAAAGCTGAAATGGAAGCAATTGCTGGGATTGCAGGAATTCAAGTGTTTCGCATACAAGGCTCGTTAGGAATGCACGAAGAATGTAGTGATGTTTTAGCCACCACTATTCAACCTTTCTTAGAAACTGTTTGAGAATTTATAGTAAGAGTTGTGCCAAAGATAAAGCAAACATTCTGCCAACAAGATAGTTAACAAAACCAAAGGCGAGGCCTTGCCCTGCGACCCTTTAACTATATTCAATTTATTTATGCTTACCTACTATAGCAATCCGAAATCATTTGTGGATTTTAGGGCTTTGTGAAACGAGTTCCCGACGGGAACTCGTTTCACAATCCAGATCGGATCGCTATAGTACATAAAGGACGTTATGCCAAAATGTGGGAAACACAACAGGCTACCAGATTTTGGAAGCTTTAGGGATTTCCTGAAAAGATTAGAAGTGGGTTTGATAACATAATCAGCGATCGCTTAGACTATCGATGAACTTAAAGGCAATTTTCCCATTTTCCATTATTTGATTCATCAGTTGATTGGATAATGCTTTAACTTCTCCACATTGTCTTACTTGGGCAGTTTGCAGCACAATTTGATCGATTGCCCGTGTCAATACTTCATCAGATTGTTTAGATTGATTGACCATAATACTAAAGATAAGTGTTCCGTAGTTTTCGCTCTCTAGATAACCTGATAGTGCTTTTACTCCCTGCAGTGTTCCTGTTTTAGCATGAACTTTGCCTTTAATCGGAGTATTTAGGAAGCGATAGCTCAAGGTTCCATTGACGCCTGCTATTGGCAAAGAATTATAAAATAAACTGTTCTGATCGTCGCTGTGCATTCTTTTCAACAGTGTCACCATAGTAGATGGTTTTGCCCGATTACCTCTAGACAAACCCGATCCATCAACTTGCACATAACCGTCAGAACTCACTCCTAATGGTGTGAGGACGCGCACAACCGAATTCCGACCTCCAATGCGCTGCAATAAAGCGTCTGCATAGTCATTATCACTTTCTCGATTAACCACCCCAAGCCATCTTTCTAAGGTGGTAAAGTCGCGGGGGGTTCGTCTGTCAATGATTTGTAGTGCAGCAGATGTAGTCAATAATTTAATATTAGAAGCTGGAATCAACAAATCATCAGGATTGTGAGAGTAGAGGGTTGTAGGTGAAGATAGAGATTCTATCGATATACCCCACTTAGCCGTAGAAAATCTTGGGGCATTGATTATAGCATCAAGCTTGTGTGGGAGATTGTTATCGCATATTCCACTTTGGGTAGTTGCTTTGCCATTATTCGCATGAACCGTCTTACGGTTTTGGACGCTTTGCGTAAAATTAACGGTGGATTGTGAAGTGGCAGCTTGAACTGCATTCAAATTCCCCCAATTGAGCATATGTATTGGGATTGTAGCCACCAGACCGATTAAAGTGGGATTTAGCGATCGCTTTTGGTGCTTAGTTTTATTTTTTTGTTTCAACTGCTTAACCTCTTATCCTCCTAATCATTGTCTACCGATACTTGTTTATTCACTTGAATGCACTCAGTAAATAAACTCAGGCAGGTATGGCCATATTTACCAGAAGCAATATATCATATTTTAAGAATGATTATCATTCTCATTTTTGGCTTCTTGATTATAGTTCCAGGAGATCGGTTTTAATGTGAGTGCGGTGGACTGTTTGGGCAAAAAGGTGTAGCAAGCAATTGAAGGCAAATAATATATGGAGTAAAAAACAACATAGAAAAATATAACGCTTTTCAATTAAGAAAGGGGTTTATTTTTTGGGTTTGAGGATTTTACCGTGCGGGGATATGCATCTCACTTCTCCTGTGGCTGTTGGATAATCAAAATGCTGCCACGCTGGCGCGTTTCAGGGTTAATGCTAAACAAGCGCACAAACAGGTGCTGATGTTTCTGTAAGAGTTGTTCTAACATGTTGATCGTTTCTGCTTCGCGGGTTGTTCTAATCACACCACAATCCGACCAAGAATTTGCCCAGTATCGCCGTACATCTGGCTGTTCAACACCGCTGAAGCAAGTTACTTCGAGATATTCGACAACTCAATCTCGCTGGCATCGTTCTTACCCAGCAACTTTCTGATGGAGCTATTTATGCAATAGAATGAGAATGATAATCATTTTATAATTTACCGTTGAGACTTATGAAAAAGGCAGAAGCGTTTGATGTCCTCGTAGTTGGTGCGGGTGCAGCGGGTATTGGAGTTGGGGTTGTATTGAAGGATTTGGGATTGGAGAACTTTGCCATCCTGGAGCAGCATCAGATTGGTGAGTCCTTTCGCCGCTGGCCTCAGGAAATGCACTTTATCACCCCATCTTTTCCTAGTCACGGTTTTGGACATCTTGATCTGAATGCGATCGCCCGTAAAACTTCCCCTGCCATTAGCTTTCGGCGAGAACATCTGACTGGTAAGCAATATGCCCTGTATCTAGAAACGGTTGCCGATCATTTCAAACTCCCGGTTTATGCAGGCGTTGAAGTGCAGAAAATCGAACCTTTACCCCAATGCCGAGGGTTTCTGGTTCATGTTCCCGATGGTATTCTCAAAACCCAATTTCTGATCTGGGCAGGTGGAGAATTTCAATACCCCAACCTGAATGCTTTTCCAGGTGCCGATTTGTGTCTCCATAACTCACAGGTACGCTCCTGGACAGAACAACTGGGCGATGAGTTGCTCATCATTGGTGGGTACGAAAGTGGCATGGATGCCGCCGCAAATTTGGTGGCATTGGGGAAGCAGGTCAAAGTGCTTGATCGCAATGGAACTTGGGCAAGCGGGGATACTGACCCGAGTATTTCGCTCTCACCCTACACGATGCAACGAGTTGAGTTGTGCTACGCAACTAAGCGGTTAGAACTGATCGGGAATGTGGCGATCGAAATCAGGGAACGGCAACTAGGCGCAGACCATCCCGATGTCGCCACCAGCTTGTTCAATTTAGCTGTGCTCTATCACAACACACAGCGTCATGCCGAAGCTCTGCGAGCGATCCAACATGCCGTGCAAATTTATGAACAAACACATGGTGCAGAGCATCCCACCACCAAAGCAGCACTTAGTTGGCTTCAGCCAATCCGTAGTGCGATCGACACAACTCTATAAATGCTCGCGATATTACAATAGGGATACATTAAGCTAAAAGTAACAGGAGGAAAATATATATGACCATTAAAGAGCAACTGATCTGTGCGATCGAGCAAGCACCTGAAAGTTTTGCCACTCAGTTACTTAGCTTTCTACATCTTCTCCAATCCCAACCACAACCCCCTTTACCAGTCACCGAAACAAATGAAAGTCCTTTTAAGCTTATTGACGGCTTTATGGTAATTAAAAAACAAGATTTGCTGCCAGACATTGATTGGGTTGCTTTTGTCCGAGAAGAAAGAATCAACGAACTGATGTAACGATGAAAGTACTATTCGACACAAATATACTAGTCTCAGCTGCGCTCGAAGTGCATCCAAACCATGCCATCAGTTTCCCTTGGATACAAAAAGTCAGAAACCAGAGCATTCTTGGTTACATCTCTACCCATTCCATCGCAGAACTCTATGCAGTGATGACACGCCTACCTTTGGCTAGACCGCTTAGCCCTCAACAAGTTCACGACGCAATTGCAAATAACCTCAAAGATTTTCATCCAGTTGATTTAGAAAGTTTGGACTATCTAGAAGTTCTAAAAAATGTGTCGCAACTAAACATCACAGGAGGTGGGATTTATGATGCAATTATTGCTCAAGCAGCTTTGAAAGCAAGCGTGGATATTCTGCTAACGATCAACTCCAAGCATTTTACAAGACTTGGAGAGAATATTGCCAAACTGGTCAGAGATCCAACTATTGCGTAATTTCACCAAATTATTTTGCTGATATCGCATCTGGAGAACGAACTATGAAAATAAACCTTCCCACTCTGCTGCGAAAGAGCGACTTGGATCAAGAAGCCCTCCAAATCTTGATAAAAAACATGGGTATCGCCAAAGCGCAATTTTTATGTGCGATACCTGCTGGAAACCCACCGACTACTTAGAAATCAAAGATCGACTCTTTGCCGACGAAACAGTAGATAGCATTTACGGGAAAGTCATTGCCTGGCGAGAACAAATGGAGTAGTTGAAGGTGAATGAAAACGAAGTATTGAAGATGGGATGCAACTCACCCGCGACAGACTCAAACAGTTTGAAGCAAAATATCAATCACTACCATTCTCAGATCCAGGATTAAACATCCAGCAGGTAAGCGCGATCGCCAGTGCGTCACTGGCATCATCAGGTTTGATCGGAGATGTTAAATCGAGTTCGCGCATCACGGCGGTATGGACATCAGACTTGTCGGCGTTACCATAACCCGTCAGCGATTGCTTAATTTGCGGTGGTGAAAATTCCTCAGGCAAGATTTGATGTTGAGATAGAGTTAACAAAATTACGCCGCGCGCCTGTGCCACACTAATCAAGTTACCCATGCGATAAAAGAAGAGCTTCTCCATTCCCACTACCTGCGGCTGCCACTGCTCCAACACCGTATGCATATCCTCATAGATAATTTTGAGGCGATCGCCCATCGGCGTTTTTGGCAGTGTTTTGATTACTCCCACATCCACCAGTTTGGGAGATGTCCCCTGACTGACATCAATTACGCCATAACCTAAAGTTGCAATACCAGGATCTATGCCCAAAATCCGCATACTTACTCTGCGGGCTTAAGCTTGGTGACAGCAAGCGTAAACTTCCCGCCGCTACTACCTCCAAATGACTGGACGCGAATTGTGTAAGTGCCTGGTTTCTTGATGCGATAGAAAAGGAGTGAATTTGTGCCTTCAGATTCCCCGTCATCATTCTCTGCGACAATATCGCCATCTTTCCCCAACAGACTAACAATCGTATCAAATGATTCTGAGGAGGCAAAAATCTCTAAGCGATCGCCTACTTGCACCTCTACAGAATAGTCCTTCGCAAAACCTTTTTGTCCGGTTGGGATATCTCGATCTGAAAGTGTATCCGTAACTTTACCATTCGCTAGAGGCGTTGGCGTGTACGAGCCTGGCTTTGGTTGAGCGATCGCTGGTGCATTCAGCAAAAAATTGAGAGCCATACCTGTGAAGGCTGATAACGCGTATATCCGATTTTTCATAGTTTATATATTGAGCCAAAACTCAGGAAGCCTCTTGTATAGCTAAACCAATTGTATCCCTGTTAAAATTCGGGGTTTGTTCTTGTTTGATGGGCATTACCTGGATCTTGCCATAGAATTCTTCCTGAAACAGTTCCACTTTAGATTGAGATGATAGAAATAGTAACCCCCAAAACACCCCCACACGATCATCAAATACTGCTGCCAAATCGGAAATCTCAATGTCTAGATCGGGATTCTCCATGAAATATCGATCTAGTTCCATGATAATTTCTGACAGATTTTCCTTGTGAGCCAGCTTCGCGATCGCGCGCATCGCAGCTTGCCGTCCCATCTTCGGGTAACGAGTCCGTGGTCTTGCGTCTGATTTTTGGTCTACCAGAATGGCGATCGCCTCTAGCTGGGCGATCAATTCTTTCAACGTAATCCGCCGCTGCTGAGGGGGCAGAGCGACTGGACGACGTTGTAGTCTTCCTTCAAAGTTGTAGGGCAGTTCGAGGGGCAGTTCTGACTGCAAAAAATCTCCATCTCCAGCTTCCAGTTCAGCCTCTTCTGCGAAAGCCATCTGAGATTGCGACAGGCTATTAGCTTTGAGCAAAATTAGCATCGATGCATACAACAAAGCATGACCTGACTCGTAAAGATCGCGGCGATCGTCATTAAATAACTTTGCCAAAAAACGATCTACAACATCAATGACTTGTACATCCCAGGGATCGATCTCGCCTTGCTCTGCCAGGTCGATCAACATGGCAATTGCTTCTTTAGTAACCGACTCGGCGATCGAAAGCGTCATTTTGTTTTTACCAAAGCTTGTAGTTGCTGGCTGGAATACTGGTTTTAGTTGTCCCTCTCCCTAAAAACTAGGGAGAGGGTTTTTATATTAGCTAATTAGAAGACTTAGATCCTTCTATTACTTTAGTTTTATCTTCTACCTCTACGTCGATCGCGGACGCAGCCATTAAACGCTTGCGATCGTCAATTTCCACTGATAGCTCAGATACTTGTTCTTGCAAATTCTGAATTTGGCTATTTTTTTGATGAAATTCCACCATATTTTGCATCCCGGCCCAGGCACTAAAAATCCAGGCCAAAACCGCCCCAATACCCATCGCCATAATTAGCTCTACGGCGATCGGGATCTCGATCTTTGAACCCTGATATAGGTTTATAGTCGCAGGTGTCGTATTTTCTAACGTAAATAGCGCCAGCGCCAGAATAATTACAAAAATTACAAAAAAGTTAATTTGTTTCACAAGCAAACCTCCTTACTAGTTTTAAAGTTTTCGTTTTTCGTTTTTAGAGCAGTGTATCTAACAACTAACAACAAAATAACTAAAAACCTGCAATGTGACACAATTAAAGCGGAAGTATAGCAAGTTTTTAGGATAAAAATGCTCAAAGCTGGGATTGTCGGCCTACCAAATGTGGGTAAGTCTACGCTGTTTAATGCCCTTGTTGCCAATGCCAAAGCTGAGGCTGCCAACTTTCCCTTTTGTACGATTGAGCCTAACGTCGGTACGGTTACGGTTCCCGATGAGCGCCTGGATCGATTAGCGCAAATTGGTGGCTCAGCACAGATTGTACCTACCCGTGTTGAGTTTGTCGATATCGCTGGTCTGGTAAAAGGGGCAAGCAAGGGAGAAGGTTTAGGTAATCAGTTTTTGGCAAATATTCGCACCTGTGATGCGATCGTGCAAGTGGTGCGCTGTTTTGAAGATCCTGATATTCATCATGTCGAAGCCACGATCGATCCGCTGAGAGACATTGAAATTATTGGTCTGGAATTAGCGCTCTCCGATCTAGCCCAAGTCGATCGCCGTCTCGATCGCAGCCGTAAGGGAGCACGGGGTGGTGATGCTGAGGCTAAGCTGGAACTTGCGACCCTTGAAAAAGTACGCGAAACCCTCGATCTGGGTAAGCCTGCCCGTCTGGTGGCGCTTAGTGATGAGGAGAAAGAAGCGATCGCATTTTTGCAGTTGTTAACGCTTAAGCCTACGATCTATGCCGCTAACGTTTCTGAGGACGATCTAGCAACGGGCAATGCAATGGTAGAGCAAGTCAGAACCCTAGCTAAAGCAGAAAATGCTGAAGTAGTTGTGGTCTCGGCACAGGTAGAATCGGAACTAGTTGAGTTACCTGAGGAAGAGCGTAAGGATTTCTTGGAGTCTTTAGGTGTCAGCGAAGGCGGCTTAAAAACTTTGATTCGCGCCACCTATCACCTGTTGGGACTGCGGACATATTTCACAGTTGGACCCAAGGAAGCCCGAGCCTGGACAATTAATGCTGGTTTCAACGCACCTCAAGCCGCAGGAGTAATCCACTCGGATTTTGAACGTGCGTTTATTCGCGCCAAGACTGTGGCCTTTGACGATCTTGTGACTTCTGGCTCTCTGAATGCCGCTAGAGAGAAGGGTCTGTTGCGCAGCGAAGGTAAGGAATATATTGTCCAAGAGGGTGATGTGATGGAATTCCTGACTAGCGCATAGGGAGGGCTGGGGTGTGGACATCGAGTTTCCCGACTGGTTGTATTGGCTGGAGACCTGTGAAAGCACAAATACCTGGGCAAGCGATCGCGCCGACGAGCTTCAACATGGGGATGTGGTGTTTACTCGCCACCAAACTGCCGGACGAGGCCAGTATGGACGTATTTGGTATGCTCCCCCTGGAGTTTTAACAGCTAGTTTTGTGTTGGATCGCTTGCCTGTAGCACATTTGCCTGGACTCAGCCTGGCCGCAGGTCTAGCTACAATCTATGCGGTTGAGGATTTGCTGCCGAATTTAGAGGACAAATTGCGCTTGAAGTGGCCGAATGATGTTTGGCTGAAAGGGCGTAAGTTGGCAGGGATTTTGTGCGAAGCAATTTCTAATTACAAAGGCAGTAGTCGCGTAGTTGTGGGAATTGGCTTAAATCGCTGTGTGGACTTCACTCAGACTAATCTAGAAAATAATCTAGGTAATGCGATCGCTTCTGCCACGGCAAATGCGATCAGTCTGCACCAGGTATCTGATGCCATACCAGACGATCTTGCCTTGCTGGAGCGCTTGCGCCACTATCTACTCCAAGCCAGCAGCATCCTCGCCCGTAAACATAGCGGGTCAGAATTTCCTGGGTTGGCAGCCTTGCTACCAGAGCTACGCCATCGCGATGCTTTATTAGGGGAAAATATAACTATTGAATCTCCTGACGGTCAATTTATCGGTCAATCGGCAGGACTGGATGCCTGCGGTCGCCTATTGCTGAGATTTCCTGGCGATCGCTTGCAAGCTTTTTCCTCTGGACGGGTTGCATGGCAATCTAAAGTTATAACGTAATGTTGTCGTACCCCACTTAAAAGCCCTCACCGTGTCTTTGTTGATGCCACTGCCAAGCATGGGTCAAAATGTTTTCCAGATCGGCATACTGTGGTTGCCAGCCCAGAATATTCATGGCTTTGGCACTGCTACCCACAAGGATGGGGGGATCGCCTGGGCGGCGATCGCTTTCCACTACAGCAATCTCTCGACCTGTTACCTGTCTGGCTGTATCGATTACCTGTTTAACAGAGAAGCCATTACCATTGCCTAAATTAAATACATCACTATCGCCACCCTTCAGCAGATAATTCAGCCCCAGAACGTGTGCTGTGGCTAGATCGCTAACGTGGATATAATCGCGAATGCAAGTGCCATCAGGTGTAGGATAATCCAGCCCAAAAATTGACACTGACGGTCTTTTACCCAACGCTGCCATCAAAACTAATGGAATCAGATGTGTCTCAGGATTATGGTCTTCGCCCAATCTACCTTCAGGATCGGCACCAGCAGCATTAAAGTAGCGGAAGCAAACCGATTTCAACCCATAGGCAACATCAAAATCCTGTAATATCCTTTCCACCATCAACTTGGTGGCACCGTAGGGATTGATCGGATTTTGGGGGTGATCTTCTGTAATTGGAATTTGCTGCGGATTGCCATAAGTAGCGCAGGTCGAAGAAAATACAAACTGCTTAATTCCCGCATCCTGCATTGCTTCTAGCAGCGTTAACGTACCAACCACATTATTGCGGTAGTACTTGTCCGGTGTTTGGACTGACTCGCCCACATAGGCATAGGCGGCAAAGTGCATCACCGCCGCAAAATTATGCTTGCGAAATAAATTGTCGAGGAGCGTGCGATCGTTTGTGTCACCAACTACTAACTCTGAGTGCAACTGGCGATCGACAAAATCTTGATGCCCGTAAACCAGGTTATCGAGAATGACTACCTCATAGCCTGACTGTTGAAGAGCCAACACTGCATGGGAGCCAATATATCCCGCACCACCCGTTACCAGAATCTTTGTCTTTGTCATTTTTTTGCGCTACTCAACTAATTGGGGTTATTTCCAACAACAATCCTTAGTCAAAATAGCAAAAAAGCTCGTGAGAACGAGCTTAAATAGGATGAATTTTCTAGACTTGCAGATGGAGCGAAACGAAATCTCTACTAAGACAAGCCGATTTGAGAAAGGATGCCGTGGCCTGTGATGAATTCAGTGGCAAGACCGATAACAAAGCCGAGCATGGCTAAACGACCATTCCAGGTTTCCGAGAAGATGCTAAAGCCGAATTTTGGTTCTGTGTTTTCCATGACTGATTATTCCTGTGTGTGAGGTTTCGTTAAGAATTGTGTAGCTGATGTCTTAACATTAATTTAAAATTCCGAGCTTGACATACCGCCAAAGATAGATAGTTTAAAAGCAGGAAATTGCTAATTATCAGCTACGCTTATGGAAACGACCAATAGCATTGAAGATCGTAGACATAGGCTAGGTATCCTCACTCACTGTGTCTCCCGTTCCACGGTTCAAGCTTTATCCAGCGAGCAGCAAGCGTATTTAGCGTCACAACTGTTACAAGACGATTTAAAAGCATTAGCGTTTGGTCTCGTTTTTAGTCTAAAGTCGAGCTTTAAGATACATGCGTGATACTTTTCCGTTCCAGAGTTATGCTAACTGCTAACTGCTAACCGCTAACTGCTAACCGCTTATGGATGCCAAACTTAAACTTCAGAACTTAAAACTATTGCAAGAATGGTGGGCGAATAGCCAGATTTATGCGATCTTGCGCTACTTGGGAAATTGGCAACAGGGTAGCCATCTGATCGGGGTGGGTATCTGCGGTCTGCTCCTCATAATATTGCTGGGATTGTTACCTTATTTATCCAATAATCAGATTGGTTTGGTTTCGGCGGCGATCGCAATTTACTGGGTATTTCTGTGGATCGGCGATCACGCCAGCCAAGTCGTCGATGCTGCGACCTCAACCTGGACACCAATTCATTTGCCTCTAGCTGTCTACTGGGGAATTGCATCGGTTGCCACAATGGTCTCGCCAGTGCGCCGAGCGGCGATTGATGGTTGGGTGAAACTGACAATTTATTTGATTATTTTTGCTTGCCTCAACCGCGTGATGCGCTATAGCAGTAAAATTCCGTGGCGATCGCTCCTGGTTGGCACCTACTTAGTAACGACGGTTCTGGTATGTGTATATGGCATTCGTCAAGTGTTCCTGGGTGCAGAAGATTTAGCTACCTGGACCGATCCGACCTCTGAGTTGGCGGGAACTACCAGAATTTACAGCTTTTTACTCAACCCTAATCTATTAGCTGGGTATCTTTTACCTGCCATACCATTGGGGGTAGTAGGAGCGTTGCATTGGAGAAATTGGGGTGTGAAGTTAGTCTCACTAATGGTAGCGATCGCCTCAGGGTATTGCGTAACTCTGACCTATAGTCGTGGTGGTCAATTGGGCACAATTGCTGAAGGTCTCGTACTGGTAGTTTTGCTAGCGTACTGGTGGCCTCAATGGAGAATGCGTATTCTGGGCGGCGCAACAGGTGCCTTCCTCCTATATTTGGTCAGGTCTCCCAAAACATTGACGCGCTTTTTCAGTATCTTCTTTGGGCGTAATGACAGTAGCAATAATTTCCGCATTAATGTGTGGATGTCCGTGCTACAGATGATTAAAAAGAAACCCATTTTAGGCATTGGTCCTGGTAACAAGGCATTCAACCAAATCTATCCTATCTATCAAAGACCCGGTTATAGTGCCCTAGGTGCATATTCTGTGCCTTTGGAAATCACAGTAGAAACGGGAATAGTCGGTTTTACTTGTTACGTCTGGTTTATAGTTATAGCAGTACAACAAGCATGGAAAAATCTCAATCGCTTGCGTGATGCTAGAGCTTCAGAAGGATTATGGATTGTTGGAGCTTTGAGCGCGATCGCTGGTCTCATGACTCAGGGACTTTTTGATACGGTCTGGTATCGTCCCCAGGTGCAAATTCTCTGGTGGTTGGCGATCGCTCTAATTGCGAGTTTCTGCATTCAAACACAAGTTGAAGACAGAAGTGAGAAGAGTGAAAATAGAAGAGTGAAGGCGGAAGAGTGAAAATGCAGGACGAACTGAGGAAGCTTTTGCAGACGGTGGCGGATGGAAGTCTTAGTCCAGATGTGGCTTTTGAGCAACTGAAGTATTTAGACTTTGAGCCTGTAGGTGAAATTGCCAAAATTGATCGCCATCGCAAGCTGCGCACGGGTTTTCCTGAAGTGGTGTTTGGTCTGGGTAAAACTCCTGAACAAATTGTGGCAATTATGCAAGCCATGCGCGAACACACACCAGTCGTGATGGCAACTAGGATATCTAAATCTGTCTATGAATTGCTAAAGTTAGAGATATCGGAGCTGAACTATTTCTCCATCGCTCAGATTTGTACGCTCGGTGAAGCTAATTTGCAAACAAATGCGAAGGGAGCGATCGCGATCGTCACAGCGGGTACAGCTGACGTTCCAGTAGCAGAGGAAGCAGCAGTGACAGCGGAGCTATGTGGTTATAAGGTGCAGCGTCTTTGGGATGTAGGTGTAGCAGGTATTCATCGCCTTTTGGCGCATAGACATATATTGCATGAAGCGGATGTGCTGATCGTGGTGGCGGGGATGGAAGGCGCGCTAGCTAGCGTAGTAGCGGGTTTGGTAGATTGCCCTGTGGTTGCTGTGCCAACCAGTGTAGGCTATGGAGCTAGTTTTAATGGTCTTGCTCCTTTGCTCACGATGTTAAATTCCTGTGCAGCAGGAGTGGGCGTGGTTAATATCGATAACGGTTTTGGTGCCGCCATCCTGGCTTGTCAGATTCTCAGACTTGCCTGTGGTAGAAAAGATATTTAGGTGTGATTGAATTCTTCTAGGGTGGGGTTGAGCTTCTGTTTTGCCCAACATGTGATGGGATTCCTGTAGGATGATCGCTATCGCTCTTGAGGGATGTGATTCTGCCTGACAAGATACAGTAACAGCAATGCCACCACTACCCCGACTAATCCTGCCGCAATTGTATTAACCATGGCTTGAATTGCGATCATGTTTGATGGGGCGACGATCGCCCCTTGGACTAACGTCCCTGCCTGATTTGGAGTAATGAAGGTCGAGCCTTGAGGTAGGGTGAGCATTTTGAAGGTCAATTCGCCCACCCGCACCATGGCAATCATGACGGCGATCGCCATACTACTGATATTGGCAATCAGCCCCAGCTTTAGATCTCGGATTACCTGAGATTTCGCCGGACGCAAATCTCTTACCTCAAGTTTGTTAGCCAGTCGAGTATAGCGAAAACACCAGTAAATGCTGAAGATCAGCAGCACTAAACAGGCGATCGCGGAAAATAAGCCAAATGAGAGTCCATCACTTTGGTTCCGACTAGGATTAAAAAGAACAACCGTTACCACTACTAATATTGGAATAAAACCGAGGAATGATTGCAGCCAGAAGCCAATCCAGCCCAGCAGTCGGAAGTAACGGGCAATCTGCTGGGGAGTAGGATTAGCAGCTTCAGGATTCAGGAAATCAAACATAGATTCGAGTTTTTGGAGGTTTTGGACAAATCCATTGAGGCTATCATCTGCCGCGCACCCGTAATGGATTACTGATCAAAGTGAACCCTTAGAAGAGCCAGATTAAAACTCGCTGGCAACCTGGATGCGTCCCTGACGCGCTGCATCTGCCATTAGATCGTAATCCCGCTCTGTCTGATCTGCATAAGCATGGGCAAACTTTGCCAGTGCTTCGTCTAAATCCTCGCTTTTACCAACATAGCCGGCTAGCATTGCGGCGTCGCCGGATTTGGCGTGGGCAAGCGCCAGTGCCCAGCCGCATAGACCACAGTAATCAGGAAGACTGGAAACCCGGAATTTAGTCGGATCGAACTCGACTCCGCCTTTCATATCGCGTAACTGGCGGACGTAGTATTGAATTCCATCCTGCTCGCCCCAACCCAGAAAAATATCTGGTGCGCCCTGGATCAAACGCTGTCCTGCTACGACCCGATGTCCCTGGTTGTCAATACCTGAATTGTCGGTTGGCAAATTGCTAGCATAGGGGGCCAACACTGATGGTTGTGCTTCCTTAACCTGGAGGAATAGCGGATCCTGCGCATCCTTGCCTTCGAGGTAGATCACCCAGCAGCGGGTGCCGACACTGCCAACTCCAACGACCTTACGGGCAACATCGAGGATGCGATAACGCGACAGCAGAAAGCGACGATCCGATCCCATAGAAGCGAGGTAATCCCGCAATAAAAGTTCCAGTGCCTCGTTAATAGATCGCCCCGTGCTGGTTGCCTGTTCCC
>JANMRU010000438.1:0-2267 GCA_031388585.1 Pseudanabaena sp. SOY_30_concoct_251
ACTTACTGCTGAGCCAGAATTAATCCTTCTGATCTCAACTGTAGGTGGAATTCACTTGCCTGGTTAATGCCTCAAATATAGTCAAACAGGGATTTCCGCATTCCCTATTGACTCCCGTCTACCTCAGGGACTATGTTAGACTGCCGCTTTAGAGTTATTTTTTTGAATTATTTGAACTATCCCGTTCACTACCAAAATAAAAACCTAAGGCACTGCCCACTAAAGTAACTTGAGATGTCCAAATGATGGTTATCAACTCTCTATGCATATTGCTTCGCTCTTGAGAAATTGTTTTTTGAGCAAGTAAGTCCACAAAAATATAAACACCCGTCCCAATGAGGCTAGCTGTAAGAAGTCCAAGTAAACCCACAGATAGACGGGTGCGTGCACGTTCCCGTTGTACTTCAACTCCTACTTGAGTTTCTTGAATTCCTGGATCTAAAACAGTTACTGTGGTTTTCTGCTGTTGAGTAGATCTTCCAAGACTGCTTGTTCCTGCTTTATCACGTGTTTGAACAAATTTATCCAAGCTTATGGGTTTATTATCAGGATTCTCTTCCCTTCCCTCACCAGAACTAGAGACTGTCAATGTTCACCCCTTTTACATTACTATTACCTGTAATTACGCCACCCACAAGATTACTGCCAATTAGAATTTCATTTCCGGATCGGGTTTGTTGTCGCAAATACCCTGCTTTAATGATTGCTTTCCTAAGAGCTTCGTTGGGAGTTACATCATCTTGTTCAGCAAGCTGCTGAAGAATGTCGATTTCCTCTTCTGAAAGCTCAATTGTAAGTTGATGCAGTGTGGCCATATATCCTCCTTTTTGAGATGTGTAAAGCTAAATATGTATAGCTAACTTTTAACTGTACTAGTTCTCTTGACTAAAAGTTTCTATTCGCTTTAACAGCGTAACCTACAGATAATAAATTACGTCCCAGCATATGATTTTGCAGTCTAACGATTGAGTTCAGCGGCGGCTAGCAACTTTGGCATCCCCACCAAGCATCTTTATTCCGCCGCTGCAACGATTTGTTATCCCGTTTCTACACAATTAATTTCAATATCATCCCTTCGTCCTTCTAGCTTTTTTGATAGTACTTTTCAGAGTATTCGCTCTTCAAGGACTCGACATCAAGTTTATGGAAAACCAATAATTCTTGCATCTTGGAGTCACTAATTTCAGTGAGTGAATAATCTTTGAGTTCCTTGAATAACGACTTCACACAATCTCTCAGCAATTTAAGTTTTCCTTTTCTCATGATTTCAACTTCATGAGTAAAGCTTCCTTGCTTTGAAACATTTTTTGTTGGAATGATGAGAATTCGTTTCACTTTATCCGTCTTATACTCTTGTTCAAACCAAGCACAATGATTATTCATTTGTCCTGTTTCAGTTTTAGTTATTTCGCCGCGTGAATCCTCGACTTCACTCTTGCATTCAAACATGAAATATTCATCGGCTGAAACACACCAAAGATTGTCAGAGCCTTTCTTAAATTCCTTATCTGGTCTTTGGCTTAAGAAACCGATCGCGTAACCTAAATCTTGAAGTGCCTTTTCAAATTTTTCTGAAGGTTGACCAAAACTTAAGTTTTCGAGTGTGTCATTTACATCCATTAAAAGTTCTTCGTAATTATCATGCGAAGAAATCCAAGCTTGAATTCGTTTTATTCTATTTTCGCTTATATAGCTTAGTTTTTTGTAATTAACGCCTTCTCTAGGCTTCAGAAGCTGAGAATTATTTTTGAAGGCACTTTTTTGAGTATGATTAGAATCAACTTTACTGATCTTGTATTTAAATCGAGCAAGGATTTGCAAATACCATCCTCTCTCTGATTGATCTTCAGTGCAGTAGGAGTCGATTATTTTCTGCACATTATTAACTGCATTTTCAGGGTCGTTCTGATAAAAACTTTCTTCTGCTTTTCTTTCCAGCTCTAAAATTTCTAATATTTTGCCTGTAGAAGATGGACCCTCGTTAATGTTTGCATCCATCTTCTCTTTATAAAACTCTTTCCATCCATCGTCTCTTTTTACACATTGATTGATTAGCTCAAGTATTACCTTCGTATAGTCATTGTCGATCTTCAAATCTTCTTCTTTTGCCATCTCAGAAACTTCTAGTCCGATGTCTATCTGATTTCTTGTTTGAGATGAGAAAAACTTATTTGAACTAGCACTTTTAAGAAATTTTACCAGATCATCTCCAATGATGAGAATGACACTGTAATCCTTCTCACCTCTCACGCTTCTGCCAAGACCTT
>JANMRU010000448.1:0-7452 GCA_031388585.1 Pseudanabaena sp. SOY_30_concoct_251
AGGCCGCAAATTGTTTTTGCAATTTCCCCTTCACAACTTTTGTTGATAGGTCTTCATCTTGGTCATTTATGAAAGATAGCTTAAGCTTATTTCAAGAAAAGTTGATATGTCAAGTTTAGAGATCGCAATTACGTGCGGGCAAGATTGCGCTGAAGCGGCGAAATTCGGCGAGATACTGCTCTAAAACCACAAACTGCGACAGGTTGAGGCTGTAGTATATCCAGCGTCCTTCCTGGCGGGTACGAACGAGCTCAGCCTCTTTTAAGGCTTTAAGATGAAAAGATAGCTTTGATTGGGCAATGCCAAGATAGTCGCACAATTCGCAGACGCAGAGCTCTTGCTGGCGCAGCAGATCCAAAACGCTCGCTCTAAGCGGATCGGAGAGTGCGTGAAACCCCGAAACAATTAAAGGCGAAGTTGGAGTGGATAAATCTATCATCAAGTTTTATTGAAATATTATACCCTTGGCAGATCTTAAGGGCGATCGCGCGGTGATACGCAAATTATTTTATAGCAAAGCCCCACCACAGCTTGAACCACTACCAGCCGTACAACCGTAGCAATAGCGATCTGTCCGTACCTCTGATATTAGATCTAGAGAATCGGATGCTAATAATTTGGCAACCGTTAGCGTCTGCCCTTCCCTAGTTTGAGCAGGCAGGTTTTCCATCTGATTAAAATCGCAATCGTAAACGTTGCCAAGGTAATCAATTGATAGCTCGTTGCGACACATTAAATTCTCAACTGTCTCACGATTAAAATTCGATTCGAGAAATTCTAGATAGGGATGATAGAGATTCAGGCGTTCTAAATGAAATTTAGTGCGGCCAATCGGCAAATTGGCAATTGTAAACAGGTGATTAAATCTAATGCCATAGTGCTCCTGCAAGTGGGTTTTGTAGTTTTGTTCTAGTTTGGTCTGGTCGGGAGCAAGGGAAAATTTGGTTGTTGAAGGTAGGGGGGGATTGTAAACCACATCGAAAATCAATTTTGGATCTGAACCATATCCCAATTTATTCAACCATTGAATCGCGCGAATAGAATCACTAAAAACTCCTTTGCCCCGCATTTTGTCAACATTATCTTCCAAGTAACAGGGCAGAGAAGCTACGATCCGCAGTTGATTGCGGGCGCAATATTCGGGTAAATCTTCGTAGCCCTCCTCAAAATAAATCGTCAAGTTGGAGCGGACGATTACTTCTTTATTTAATGCTCTTGCTGCCGAAGCGATCGCCCTGAAACCATAATTCATCTCAGGCGCACCACCTGTGAGATCTACCGTCTGAATCTGTGGAAATCTGTGAATTAGCTCGATCAGTTGCGCGCAAACTTCAGGAGATATTTCTTCCGTACGCTTGGGGCCAGCCTCAACATGACAGTGATTGCAGGCAAGATTGCAACGCTTACCAAGGTTAATCTGCAAGACCGTAATTGTTTGCTTAGTAAGAGGTGAGTTTAGCTTTTGGCGAAATGGGGTAGAAGCGCGATTAACTATTTGAGAATGCATGATTCTAAATTTCCTCAGGGTCTTTCTAATGCAACCAACAAACTGTGGCTGGAAACTATCACTAATTACTGAGTGGCAGACAGAGCTTGCAGTAAAGCTGCAAATTTAATTGTAGTCTCGTCAAGTTCTGCATCAAATTGCGAGTCAGAGACAATCCCAGCCCCAGCATAGATCCGCGCCTTGTTATTACTGAGGTAACCCGATCTGATCCCGACCGCAAAAGCGCCTTCGCCACTACCATTTACCCAACCGATTGGAGCGGCATACCAGCCGCGATCGCTGACTTCCCACTGCCGCATTAAATGTAGTGCTGTGGCTTTAGGATCTCCACCTACGGCGGCTGTTGGGTGCAATTGTTCCAGTACATCAAAAGCTGTGAGCCAACTAGTATTTGCCAATTCAGATGAAATAGGCGTGTAGAGATGCTGCACGTTGGAAAGCTTGAGTAACTTGGGCGGCTCAATTGGATGCAGATCGGCACCAATCTTATGCAAGCAATCGCAGATCGACTTAATCACAATCGCATGTTCGCCCAAATCTTTACTGCTGTGGAGCAGGCGATCGCCCAAATCGGTATCCTCTGCTGCTGACTGACTGCGACCGATGGAACCAGCTAAGGCATCGCTACTGAGCAACAGGCTATTGTTGAGAGTCTGAAATTTAAGCAACATTTCTGGTGTTGCCCCTAGAAATGTGGTGCCTGCACCAAAGTCCATTAAGAACGCAATGCACTCAGGGTAGTTCTGCCGCAAGCGATCGATCACCTTGATTGGCTCATAATTCTGGTGGGCAGTTACCTCTAATGCCCTGGCGAGAACGACCTTATCTAATTTGCCTAGCTTGATGCAATCGACAGCCTGTTGGACAATTTCTGCCCAAGGGCGATCGCCGATAATTTCTTCAACAGCCACCGGACTAGCTTGATTTTTAGCTTGGTATTGAGTGCAATCTATAACTTGGGATGAATGCGACGGAACGCATCCATTTGGGAAGCGCGCTCCAGAAAGCTCTACTGGTTGAAAATCCTCACGCAATCGAGCTATTAGTCGCTGTAAGTCTGACTCAATGGCTTTGGGCTCATCTTGAGGATAGACGCAATGATTAACCATTAGCAATGTGTTGGTGTGCGTTTGATGCATTAACCAGCAGGGAACGTACATCATTACTGTCGGAAAGCCATGCCAGCTTTGTTGACTGTGCGCATCGTGGAAGGCAAATCCCCCCAATACATAGGGGCTAGGAATGGCATCGGAGATCGCGGCCGCATCACCACCGACGACCGCATGGGTAAGATAGCTTTGGGCAAATTGTTTAGCTAAATCAAATCTTAGTGATGGTTTCACCCTAGTAGCGACTCGTTCAGGAATAGTCACGACCATTCCACCCGCCGCTAAAGTTAAACCCTGGTCTGGCTGCTGCCAGTAAAACTTATGTTGGCCCACTTCGCTCTTGGCCGCGAGAAATACTAAGGGATCTATATGCCGCCAGGTCAGTGTATAGCTGAGAACAATCGGCTGCCCCAGATGCTTAGCTCTGGCGATCGCCACTCTAATCAAATCTGGCAGAGATTCAGGATTGGTGATAGGTGTGACGGCTCGCTGCTCCAGTTGCATAGGTAACATTTTAATGCCCATGCTGCCCAAGAAATCATGATTTCCGCGAATATTGCTAATCGCGTCAAATTCAGGCACCAAATCCTGTCGCTTTGACGAACTTTTGCCAAACCAGGAGATTGCCTTGGGCATTGCCTGCGGCGATTTTGCCTAGTTTGGGATGCCATTGCAAACAGGTGATCTCAGCGGTTGAGGTGTCGAGCGATTGACTCCAGGCCGATGCATCTGGCCATAGACTAACCATGCCATCCTCCCCCGCCGAAGCCAGAATATTAGTGTGGGGCTGAAACATGACCAGATTGACATTACCGATATGGCCGCGCAAGATTTCGCCTTCCCAACCAATATTTGGATTGCTATGTTTGCGCCAAACTACCACTTCATCTCCGCTGGTTGTTACCAACATAGGTTCAGCCTGACCCTCTAGATCCGACCAAGCGAAAGCTCGGATTTTGCCTGGAAATCCCTGCATTCGCCAGGGCTGAGTATCAAAATCTTTCCCCAGCCACGGCATTAGCACAACGTTTTTATCTATCGTGTTCGCCGCGAGATACTTTCCTTCGGCATCCCAGGCGATCTCGCCTGTCGCTGTGGGCATTTCAAAATAAACTGGATCTTCGTCCCAGTCGGCTACCGACCACATTTTTATGCCCTGATAGCCGCCAACCGTCAGCCAATCTCCGCTAGGATGCCAGTTAAGCGCCAGCACTGAGGACGCGTCAAAATTAACCGTCGTGATAATATCCTGCGTCGCAGCATCCCAGACCTGCACGTACTTACCCAGACTAAACGCAAATTCGGCACGGGTGGGATGCCACACTAAGCGATCGATCCAGTCATTCCCCTGTTCCAAGGTAGTTACATGGGCAAATTCATGCTTGGCTGACACGCTCCACAGGTGAATCTTGCCCTCTTGTCCGGCGGCGGCTAACCACCGACCATCGCTCGAAAAGCTGAGACAATCGATCGATATATCGTTATGTGGGTGGAGAATGAGTAGTTTCTGTGCGGCTGGGGCTGACTCGTCATACAGCACGATTTCACCTGCCGCAGTCGCTGCGGCTAAGGTTTGACCCTGCGGATGCCATGAGATCGCTGTGATGTACTCACTTAATGCAGTTCTCCATTGCGGCTTAGGAGAAAGGATGGGTTGCTTTTGGGGTTTGGGCATGGATCTCAAGCTCAAGTCATACAGGTCAGAAAGGCTTGTTTGAGTTTATCAGCATTCAGATTACGCCCAATAAATACCAATTGGTTGCGCCGCGTTTCATCTGGTCGCCAGGCGCGATCGCGCACACCATCAAAGATCATGTGTACGCCTTGAAATACAAAGCGATTCTCTTCGCCAGCAATATTGATAATTCCTTTCATGCGAAAGATATCTGGCCCTTGGGTTTGCAGCAGATTGTTGATCCAGTCATGGAAGCGTTGGGGATCGACGGTTCCCTCGATCGCAATACCAACCGAGGCAATTGATTCATCATGTTCGTGGTCATGATGTTCGTGTTCAAGTTCGTGTTCGTGTTGTTCATGGTCATGGTGTTCATGCTCATGTTCACGATCGCCAAGAAAATTTGGCTCGATCGCCAGAATGCGTTCTAGATCGAACCCACCAACATTCAGGACAGCATTTATTTGTGCCGCATCGGGTTGGCGCAATTGCGTGCGGTAGATTTTGGCGATCGCATTCATCTGCTGAATCTTGGCTTCAAGTGCTTTGAGATCTGCTTCTTCGACGAGATCGGTTTTGTTGAGTAAGATTACATCTGCAAAGGCAATTTGTTCTAAAGCTTCGCGATCGCCCCAATGTTGCTGGATATGTTTGGCATCAACTACAGTCACCACCGCATCTAGACTCATTTGTTGCTGGATATCTTCATCCACAAAGAAGGTTTGAATTACAGGGCCAGGATCTGCCAAACCAGTAGTTTCAATCAGCAAATGGTCAAATTTATGGCGACGGCGCATCAGGTTACCAATAATGCGAATCAGGTCGCCGCGAACCGTGCAACAAATACAACCGTTGTTCATCTCAAAAATTTCTTCGTCAGCATTAATCACTAATTGCTGATCGATACCAATCTCGCCAAATTCATTGACGATCACCGCCACTTTTTTGCCATGTTCGGCAGTCAGGATATGGTTGAGCAAAGTCGTTTTACCTGCACCGAGATAGCCTGTTAAAACCGTGACAGGAACTTGGGCTTGTGTTGGCATGATCGCTGAGTTGAAACTAAAGATTTAATTGGATTATATGGCATACCAAAGTTGCTCTCAGCGATTTGAGGCAATCTCTACTCAGATTAACCATTCGGCGGGTGAAATCAATCCATAGCCAGCTAGAAAAATTAGGCAACTTATGGTAAGATGTCGGCCAAGTTTCAGACTCCTATTTTTACACTCAGATTTGGTGCAAAGGTCGCTTATGTTGAGAGATTACTCCAAGGGTTTACTCGTAGTTTTGGGCTTAGCATCACTCTTTGGCACGGCGACTGCCGTTACAGCGCAAAATTACTCATTCCCACAGGCTACAAAAATTGCTGACACTAGCGCATTTAGTGCTGCGAACCAGTATTTAGTCTATGTCCCAAGTGCCGATCCAACAACGGTGCAGCAGGTAAAAGCGATCGCACCCGAAGCCTTTCGCAGCCAGCTAGACTCTGGGCAAGCGATCGTGCAGATCGGCAGATTTAACAACCTCAACTTAGCCCAACGTCGAATTGATGATTTGAAAACCTCTGGCGTTACAGCTCAAGTAACCCAAGTTTCAACCAGGCTATCGACAGCATCACCTGCTCCAAATAGTTTCCCAACTGCAACTCCTCCAATTACTCCAGCGGGTATACCCAGCAACAATAATGGTATTGCGACATTGCCTGATGTTCCCACTACGCCCAACATCAGCAACACGGGAAACAACACAATCGATATTTCTCGGCCTGGTCAACCTGGGCAACCCGTCCCTATCCAGACCTATCCACCTGCACCTAACACAACCGCAGAGATTAATCCACCACCCACGCTTTCTCGCAATCGTTATTACGTGATCGTTCCTTCTTCTGTTGACACAGTACTGGCAAAGGTGCGTAATCTTGTGCCAACTGCCAGATTAACCGCCTCAGAAAGGGGAACTTATATAGAAGTACAAGGTTTTCCTGAGCGCGGCAGCGCTGAAGCATTGAGTATCAACATGCGATCGCAGGGACTAGATTCGCGCGTGATTTATTTCTAATACTTTTTGACAGCGTTCGGGCTTTGATTTAGCTTGCAAACTGAGAGATGCTATTCTTAGCACCTAGTTGCTTGTAAATAGGGCGCATGAAAAGCTTAGGCACTTGGTTTGTCAAACTGATCCAAACTTTTTTTCTGTTTGGACAGGTGATCGTACATATCCTGATCAAGCGACGATTGCACTGGCGCAACGGTCTAGCCCAGATGTCAGTGGTGGGTACAGAATCGCTAATCATTACATTAATCACAGCTAGCTTTGTTGGCGGTGTGTTCACGATTCAAGTGGCTAAAGAATTTATTAATTTTGGGGCTCAGCAGGCGATCGGTGGTGTCTTGGCGATCGCCCTCACACGAGAACTTGCCCCAACGCTAACGGCTGTAGTTATCGCTGGCAGAGTAGGCTCAGCGTTTGCTGCAGAAATTGGCACGATGCAGGTGACGGAGCAAATTGACGCGCTATATATGCTGCGTACCGATCCGATTGACTATCTTGTGACGCCGCGCTTTATTGCCTGTGTAATCATGTTGCCCTTGCTAACAATCTTGTCGCTAATTACGGGAATGACAGGGGGGCTGTTAATTTCTGATGCTCTTTATGGCATTCCGCAGACATTATTTTTAGACTCGGTACGCAACTTCTTAAAGACGTGGGATGTGATTACTGCCTTGATTAAGGCGGGAGTATTTGGTGCCCTAATTGCTGTGATTGGAACGAGTTGGGGATTAACTACAACTGGTGGTGCTAAGGGTGTGGGTGAATCCACGACTACAGCAGTTGTCACAGCACTATTGGCGATTTTTGTGTCTAACTTTTTTATGTCCTGGGTGATGTATAGCGATGCGATCGCCCCTTTAGCAGATCTATTTAATTAGCCTCTATCAATACAAAATTCCCTCTGAAACTAGCAGTCTCAGAGGGAAAGAAAAGAAATTCTATTCGTCCTTTCTACGGGACTAAAACGTCTAGATAAGGCCCCAGAAGTGTAATACGCCTTGACCAGTGATGAGTTCGGTTGCTAGAGCGGCAACAAAGCCGATCATAGCTAGGCGGCCATTCCAGTTCTCAGCGCCAGCAGAAAAACCGAAGGATGGTACGTTGCT
>JANMRU010000506.1:0-31509 GCA_031388585.1 Pseudanabaena sp. SOY_30_concoct_251
CCTTTACTTGGAGTCACAGGAAAAATATGACCCGAAAATTTGAAAAAACAATGCAAGATGCCCAAGGCATCCTAAAAAAGTCATATCGTCAAATCAAACGATACATAGACCAGGGACTTTTGCATGAAACAATTCATTTCACCTTCTCTGGAAGGACATACCTATTTAGTGAAGATGACTTAAGGCAATGGTTAGCAACCCCTGCACATAAGCGATACCTGCAAAAAAGGTAATGTCAAAAACAAGAAAAGTAGGATGCGTCCTAGATCGAAAACCCTGGAACCTAATAGCAGCACCGTGATTTGAACACGGGACCTACGGATTATGAGACCGTCGCTCTAACCAACTGAGCTATGCTGCCATAGCCACTTAGTATAGCTCAGTTTGGCGGACATAAAACAACTTTTCTTCAATCAAATAAATCGGCATCCCGTAAAAGCTCTCCGGCCCGATCTTTCTCTGACAATAATGGTTCAATACCGCTTGGCCAGGCGATCGCTAGTTGTGGGTCATTCCATAAAATAGTGCGATCGCTTTCTGGAGCATAGTAATTAGTAGCCTTGTAGAGAAATTCCGCATATTCGGATAGCACTAAAAAACCATGGGCAAAACCTGCTGGCATCCAGAACATGCGCTTGTTGTCAGCACTTAAATTTACGCCTACCCATTTACCAAAGGTAGAGGAGCTTTGTCTAATATCAACGGCTACGTCAAATACTTCGCCGACAACTACCCGTACCAGTTTGCCCTGAGGTTGTTTGATTTGGTAGTGCAGTCCGCGTAAAACTCCTTGGGCAGAGCGCGAGTGGTTGTCTTGAACAAATTCGTTGTTAATTCCGGTTTTATCAGCAAAAACTTTGTGGTTAAAGCTCTCGTAGAAAAAGCCGCGTGCATCGCCAAAGATGGTTGGCTCTAAAATTAGCAGATCGGGGATTTCGGTTGGAATTACTCTCATGCTTAATAATCTTTTAGATCGGTGGGGTTTTCGTTGGCTACACGCATTAGATATTCACCATAGCTACTCTTAGCCATTGGTGCCGCCAGCTCTAGCAATTGCGATCGCGTAATATAACCTTCGTGATAGGCAATTTCTTCAACGCAGGCTACTTTAAGACCCTGACGTTCCTCCAGGGTTTGAATAAAAGTAGCAGCCTGGTGCAGTGATGCATGGGTTCCAGTATCGAGCCATGCATAGCCGCGTCCCAAGATATCTACCCTGAGCTTACCTTCACGCAAATAGGTTAAATTCAAGTCGGTAATTTCTAACTCATTACGTGCTGAGGGTTTGAGCTGAGCTGCTTTTTCCACTACCTGAGCATCGTAAAAATATATACCGGGAACAGCGTAGTTAGACTTCGGCTGTTTTGGTTTTTCTTCAAGGCTAATAGCTAAACCATCAGGATCGAACTCAATTACACCGTAACGCTCGGGATCGGTGACGCGATAACCAAATACTAGTCCACCTGTATTTAACTGAGCGGCCGATCGCAATACATTCTGAAATCCATGTCCATAAAAGATGTTATCGCCTAAAATCAAACAGACGGAATCGCTGCCAATGAAGTCTTTTCCTAAAATAAATGCCTGAGCCAGTCCTTCGGGTTGGGGTTGGGGTGTATAGCTAAACTTTAAGCCCCATTGACTGCCATCTTGAAGCAGTTCTTGGAAAAGAGGGAGATCTCTTGGTGTGGAGATAATCAAAATCTCGCGGATACCTGCCAGCATTAATACTGATAGGGGATAGTAAATCATGGGCTTGTCATAGACAGGCATGAGTTGCTTGCTGAGCGCTCGCGTAATTGGATAAAGGCGGGTACCAGATCCTCCGGCTAGAATGATGCCCTTCATTTATTTTTTGCCGATTCAAATATAGTTGGACAAACTATTTTAGGTTTTTTTGCGCAATTTGGCATGGTTGGTATCGCGATCGCGCAATTATTCAAGCTCCGCATCGCTGATTGCTATTTAATGCTTTAAACTACAGTCATGCTCTGTGGCTTGTAGGAATAATAGAAATAAGTAGACATAAGTATGATCCAAATTAAGTACTTTTGGGCGGCCTTGCTCGCTGCGGTCATGACCTTTTGCGGTATTGTAGGCTGGCACAGCTATTCTGCGGCAAATCCCTTGGATATGCCTACCCCAAGTCCGACGGAACCAGCACCAGCAAAGGCACCAGATGTAAAAACATCTACCCCAAGTCTAGCGGCGGCGGGTTTAACTCTACAGGAATTGGGGCGTGGGGTCTACGGCTTAATTGCTAGCACCGACTATCCACCTAGCGACCTTGCCAAAATAGCTATTTGCAATGGTGGCATCGTGATTGGTAGCGACAGCGTACTTGTAATCGATCCATTCCAAAACCCCGCATTGGGGAATCTCATGCTAGATACGGTTAAGACACTCACGGATAAACCAGTTAAGTACGTCCTCAATACCCATTATCATTTCGATCATACTGGTGGCAATTCTGTTGCCTCGCAGGGCATCCCAATTATTGGACGCGGCTTAATTAGAGAATTTATGAGTGGTCGCAATCGGGAATTAGATCCTAATCTCAGGATGCCAGACATTATTGTGCATAGTGAAAGCGATATCTGGCTGGGCGATCGCCTTGTTAAGCTCCAAAGAGCAGAAGGACATTCTGGTGGGACGGATCTGATCGCCTATGTGCCAGATACTAACGTTCTATTTGCAGGCGATATTGTCTTTAATAAGCGCTTTCCCTACATGGGCGATAGCAATATTCGCGATTGGCAAGGAAGCCTTTATCGCTTAATTGCTACCTATCCTGATGCGAAGGTATTGCCAGGTCACGGTGAAGTTACTGATAAGACGGGTTTGCAGGAATTCCAAGCCTACTTTAGCGATCTAGAAAGATTGGCTCTGGAATGGAAAGCTCAAAACCTCACAAAGGAAGAGGTATTGAGCAAGTATGCCAAAGTGCCTGAACGATATAAAGACTATAAGTTTCAGATTATGTATGGCCCCAATGATGCTAAGTTGCGCAGTAATCTGGAGGTTGCCTACGAGCAATTTAGCCGTAGCGCGACTATTCCATTGATTCCGTAATCGATCGCCTGCCAGTTCTAATATCTGATGGAATGATATGAAAAAGCGACATCTCAAATATTTGTGCTTGGGAATACTGAGTGTGACAATTGCGATTGTGATTGGCGCGATCGCGATGTTCGCTCCGCCTAATGCAGAAGCATTGCAGGCAATGGTAGTGCCCAATAACCCGCAGCTTGGCGATACGATATCGGTTACTGTCCAATTGGAGCAGTCTCAGATTAGTGCCCCAGATAAAGCTCCAGTTGTGGTGATGGATCGCAAGCAGTATCCTGCATTCTTGATAGATAAGGATCGTTGGCGGGCTTTGATTCCCACTACTCCACTAGATCGCCCTGGCACGAGGCAAATCCAAGTTACTGGAGCGGGGCGATCGCAAAACATAACCCTGCAATTGCGCAATCGTAAATTTCCCACGCAGGATATCTGGTTCAATGCCAGTACTGCCTCCACCGAAGGCACAGACCATGAATTCGATCGCGTTGATGCCTTCAAGAAATTGGTCACACCGCAGAAGTTCTGGCAAGGAGCGTTGATAAAACCGAATGAAGGCCCAATCAGCTCTGGCTTCGGCGTTCGCCGCTACTACAATGGTGTTTTTGCGAAAGACTACTACCATCGCGGCGTTGACTATGCAGGCGATACTGGTTCCTCTGTGGTTACACCAGCGGCGGGACAGGTGCGACTGGTTGGTACGGTTAAGCAGGGATTTCGCATTCACGGTAATGTGGTTGGGGTCGATCATGGACAAGGAGTAGAAAGTATCTTTCTGCATCTCAGTCGGATTAATGTTAAAGAAGGCGATTTTGTGCGGGCGGGTCAAGTAGTGGGAGCAGTTGGCTCTACTGGTTCTGCCACAGGCCCCCATCTGCATTGGGGTTTCTATGTGCACGGTGCTGCTGTCGATCCTGTTCCTTGGCGTACTAAAAGTATTGAGTAGAAGTAAATAAATAGAAGTAATGCGCATTCTTGTTGAAGGCTGGCGATTTGTACCGCATTCCTACGCTACAATCAATCAGTTTCAGCTACTGGAACTATTGAAGCGTCCCAGTATAGAGCTTTTCCACGCAGACGCACCTTATTTAAAACCCTGGCAGCCAATAGTCGGGTTATTTGAAACTGAGGCGGAAGCTTTACTCAGAAATATCCCTCAGCCTCGAGCTCTTGAGCCGATTGATGTCAAGCTACGCATGTTCTTCCCTGCCAATCTGAAGGACTCGACCGCAACACGCACGTTTGTGTTCAGTACAACGGAATGGGGACATGTGATTGCGCAAGATCTATTGCTCATGGGTGTCAAATCATTTGAGCAAGCCCATGCTGAATCGAATGCCATCATTATCACTTCTTCCCAGTGGTCTCGTGATGGATTTCTGCGCAGTGGAGCCGATCCTGAGCGCGTAGCGATTGTCCCCCATGGGGCCGATCCGCATATCTATAAGCCTCTTTCATCTGCGGAGAAACACGCGCTGCGAGACGAATTAGGATGGGAAAATGATTTTGTTTTTCTAAATGTGGGTAATCCAACGCGCAATAAGGGATTACCATTTCTGTTTAAAGCATTTGCAACAGTTGTCGAGCGCTATCCCAATGCCAAATTAATATTAAAGGGAGTGAATTCTCTCTTTCCAGGAAAAGACTTCACAGCCGAACTCAAAAAAATTATCGGCAATGTTCTCACTAGCGCAGAAATAGCAAGGATTGAGGAGCGCTTTAGCTACATTGGTGAGGCGATGTCATTTGCGGAAGTGGCGAGGCTCTATCAGGCTGCGGATGTCTATGTGTCGCCCTACGTTGCAGAGGGCTTTAACATGCCAGTGCTAGAAGCGATCGCCTGTGGATTACCTGTACTCTGCACAAACGGTGGTTCTACCGATGACTTTACCAATTCCGATTTTGCTTGGAGAATCGATAGCAAGTTAGAGGTTGATACTGAGTATGAGGAAAGACCGCTTAGACTAATTCCCAACATCGAGCATTTAATTGCTTTAATGACTGAGATAATTGATACTCCTTCATTTATTGCCCAAAGTCGCGAACGAGGGCCGATATTTGTAGGACAACACTATACTTGGAAGCGAGTTATAGATCGCTTGCTCGATCTTTTCCAGTCATCTAATCGCTTTACTTATCCTAATACCAATAACACGCCAACTCATAAATCAGACTCCAGCATCGATGTTGATACTGATATCGATACATTTCTCAGCATAGAGTTGGAGAATGCGATTGTTCTAACTGGCGATCGCGCGGCTGACTCTATTGCCTATTCGATGAGGGCACAGCAACTTCAACAGCAAGAGCAACTTGATGATGCGATCGCCCATTATCAGGCATCGATCGCACTTCAGCCAGATACGGTTAATGCGTACTGGGCGCTGGGAGATATTTTATACAAACAGAATAAACAAACAGAAGCATTCTTATGTAAATATCATGCACTGGCGATCGCACCCCAAAGATTCAATGTGGATATGCACTTAACCTTAGCAAATACGCTAGCGCAAAGAAATTGCTGGGATGAAGCCGCAAATATCTATCACACTCTGTTACGCCTCGATCCAGGACGTGCGGAAGCCTACTTCAATTTGGGTGGTGTATTAAGTAAACAAGGGAAATTGAATGAAGCGATTAATAGCTTTCGCGCTTTTGCCAATCTTGTCCCTGACAATGCCCAGGTTTATTACAGTTTGGCTAATACCTTCAAGAAACAAGGGCAGCTAGAAGAGGCGATCGCTAGTTATAGAGAGGCAATCGCCCGCCAACCCAACTACACTGAAGCTCTTTACAACCTGGCTAATAGTCTGGTGGAATTCCAACAAATTGATGAAGCAATCTTTTACTATGAAAGAGCGATCGCATGTCAACAAAACTTCAGTCAGGCTCAGTTTAATCTCGCAGTTATTTTGATGGAACGCGGAGATCTTGATACTGCGGCTGGATATTTTCAGCAGATATTAGCAGTTCGGCCCAACTATATTGATTGCTATTGCCGCCTAGCAACCATTTCCCAACATCAAACCAAGCTGCCTGAGGCAATTAACACTCTCCAACAGGCGCTGCAAATCCAGCCAGACTATGCAGCCGCTCACTATCAGTTATACAATCTCTTATCTGTGCAAGATCTAGCTGCATCAAGACTAGCAGCGGAGTCATTCTTGCATTTCTGCGGTCAGCAAGAGCGTATCCTTCCTGCTATTTGTTTCATTTCTAGCTACCTAAAGTCAGGATTGCATCAGGCCGCAACTGACAAATTCCTGGAACTAGAACAGTATGTTTATAGCCACTTAGACAGCTTAGCCGAGATAGAGCTAGAAGCCCTCTACGTTAAGATTCTCTATTTTCTACCCTTTATGAGAGACGATCGCGCCGCAAATGCTCGATTTAGTCGAGCGATCGCTCAACAATATCTGCGACAAACAACACCGCAAGGAAATAGCATCGCACGGAAATCTAATCGAAGCGATCGCAGCGAAGCTCTGCGGATAGGGTTTATATCGATGTATTTAAAACGTCATCCAATTGGCTGGTGCGCCTATGACTTTATGCGCGAGTTATCTAGCCTCACACCTCACTTGTATATCTACACCACCCGACAGTTTGCCGAAGACGATCGGACACAAATGTTTGCGCAAATTACTGAACATTTTTATAAAACGACTCGGTTAGAGCCAAAGGCGATCGCGCGTGAAATTAAAGAGAGAATTATTGCAGATGAAATAGATGTTCTGGTAGATCTAGATTCAATTATGAATCTCGTTCACGCGGAAATCATGCGCGATCGGCCTGCTCCAGTTTGTATTACCTGGCCATCTTTTGATGCTCCGTTTGTTTCGGGTCATAACTATGAGATCTGCGATTGGTATACTCACCCAGCAGGAGTGGATTCCTACTATCTTGAGCAACTTGTGAGAATGCCAGATTCCCATATGGCTGTAGGTGGGTTTGAGACTGTTGCCATAGATAGGGAGGCGATCAGACAACAATATGGTATTCAACCAGAGCAAGTAGCTTATTTGTTCTCTGCACCAGCTCATAAGCTCAGTATTGAGAGTTTGCAGGCTCAGATTAGTATTCTGCAACGTGTGCCTTCATCAGTTCTGATCCATAAAGGTATTGGTGATCTAGGAATTATTAAAGCTCTTTATCAAAGTGAGTGCCGCTTAAAAGGCGTAAATTTTGAGCGCATGATCTTCTTGCCACGTTCCAGCACTGAAGAGGAGCATAGAGCAACATACCTGATTGCGGATGTTTCTCTATGCTCCTATCCCTACAATGGTGGGACGCACAATGTCGAAGCATTTTGGTGTAATCTGCCATTAGTTACGCGCGTCGGCGATCAATCTTTTGCACGGATGGGACTTTCCTTCCTGAATACGTTGGGGGTTACAGCAGGGATTGCCTACTCTTGGGAGGAATACGTCGATTGGGGTGTGCGATTTGGCTTGGATCGTGATTTACGCCGATCTGTGCGAGAGCAGCTAGAGCAATCCAAACTAAAATCTGAGCATGGCGATCGCATCTCACCACTCTGGAATCCCAAAAAATATGCTTCTGACTTATATAAAATTTTATCTCAATTAGTATAGCTATCCCCAATTAGGTTAGGACGGGGTGGGGTTCTACCCCTCCGTGGGGGCACTGCCCCTGAGGGTTCGCAAAAAGGGTATTTGCTGACATGCAGACTTTGCATTGCTGGAGTGTGATATTTAGAAAAATCACAAATGGCTTTCGCTCTGATTGGGGGCGAGATCTATTTGCTGCTGTTCGTTAAGAGTGTCAATACTGGTCATCGTCATAGTTTGTCTGCTTTTCAGTCGATTCTTGCCGCCTTAAATCCCCTGGAATTCCTGTTTCCTCTAAGTTGAGCAATTACAAGCGATCTTCCAAACAGAACCATTAAAACAACTCTGATCGTTTAGCCTGGTAGATCATCTGGGGTTTCCTTAGCATCGTAGTGCGCGCCAATATGAGATTGTTTGCGAAGATTTGCAAGTTCGATCTGATGTTGGCGCTCGGAGAAAGCTTTGATTTGAGATTCGGTTTTGGAACCATAACAATGAGGGCAGCTGATCCCAGTCACGAATAATTCCGAAACCTTATCCTCTTGACTAATTGGTTGGCGGCAAGCGCGACAAAGTTCATATTCACCAGGTTTTAATCCATGTCCCACCGAAACTCGCTCATCAAAAACGAAACATTCGCCTTCCCAGCGACTCTCTGATTCGGGCACGGTTTCTAGATATTTTAAAATCCCACCTTCAAGGTGATAGACCTCTTCAAAACCTTCAGAACGCAAAAATGAAGTGGATTTCTCGCACCGAATCCCACCTGTACAAAACATCGCTACCTTGGGCTTCCCGCTTAAGGCGGCTTCCTGACGCACCCATTCAGGTAATTCAGAGAAGCTCTTAGTTTTTGGGTCGATCGCACCTTTAAACGTCCCGATCGCTACCTCGTAATCATTACGTACATCAACGACAATAACATCGGGGTCGTCGAGCAATTTGTTCCACTCCTCAGGCTTGACATATTCGCCAGCCATGTGGCTAGGATTAATACCTGGTATACCCATGGTAACGATTTCGCGCTTTAATCGGACTTTCAAGCGGTAAAATGGAAGTTTTTCGGAGAAAGCTTCTTTGTGCGTCAAATCAGCTAGGCGGGGATCTTGACGTAGGAATGTCATTACTGCATACACGTCCTGGGGTAAGCCTGCGATCGTGCCATTAATGCCTTCATTAGCAAGCAGAATCGTGCCTTTGACCTTGTTGGCTTCGCAACAGTTGAGCAAAGGCTCTTTAAGCTCAGCAAAATCTGATAGCTCAACAAACTTATACAATGCAGCGGTTAAGAAATTAGGCATATCAGCAGTCGATTTATTGATTGTGATTTTAGCAGTGACCAAATTTTACCTAAGATAATGAAGGCAAATCAGAACTAGTTGCACTGCATGCTTGAATTGATGACTGACTTAGTTCACTATAGTCATGCCAAAATTGTAGCTGTAACGATAAGTTATTTGCAGGAGCATCGCAAACCATGCCAGATTCTATGATGTATTACGAGGATAATTTCGTCATACTTGGGCCAGAAAAGACAGAGCAGTTCGTGACGCTGACCGAATTAGAGGTTATTCTTGCCAAGTTGCTAACAAAAATTCAAGACTGTCTACCCTACGACCTGCAAAATATTCCTACAATTGAGGCGCAGGTACAAAGATTAGTTAAGACCGCCTGCGATCTTGATTGCGGTGATGATGGGATTTGGCAATGGTATGCTGTGCGACTAGAGAAGCCTTGAGCAAGTTGATAAATATCAAAATAGTCGTGCAAGCTATCAGAATTTTGCGATCGCTGACACTATTTAATAATGAATGTCACTGAAATTGAAGAAATCATAGCAAGTTAAGATCCTTAAGACAGCGACGGGTCAACTCTATGCGAGCCGCTGGATCTTTCTTGTTGCGGATATTAATATTGGTTGCAAAAAAGTAAACGTTTTTATCCTGTTCCAAGTAACCGACGTACCAGCCGATTTGAGGTACATCTTTATCAGCACTGCCAAAACCAGCCCATCCTGTCTTAGCTCTGAGTGTATATTCTGGCGTTTTCTCTGCGATCGTAATGTCTTTCACAATTGATAGCGATCGCTTCTGAAAGGGTAAATCGTCCTTATACAAACGTCGAAGAAACTGAACCTGTTCTTGAGGTGTAATTCGTAGCTCTCCTTCTAACCAAAATTTATCAATGTCCGACTTCTTCCCGATTTTTTGATTGCCATAACCAGTTTGAATCACCCATTTTTGCATCTGTTCATGTCCGACGCGCCGCGCTAACACCTGGTAAAACCAAACGGCTGAATGTTTAAATGCCTCTCTTAAATTTAGATCGCGATTCCATTCTACAATTTGTCTTGAAGTACCGTCCCAAGTCAGAACTGCAGTCTCATTTGAAATAGCTCCCGTTTCCAATGAAATCAAAGAATTGAGAATCTTGAACGTAGAGGCAGGCAAGAAGGCGGTTGCGTTACGTTGTGGGTTGTATTGATAAACATGATTGTTGTTGGCATCGTAGATCAAAATAGAACCTTCAACCCCTAGTTCTTGAAAGTGTCGCTCAAAATTAATATTCTGAATGACATTTGCTTTAACAGAAGTCCCTTTTGGAATGCCTGGTGATGTTAGGGCGGGTTGAATGGCTTGAAATGAAATAGCGGCCATACACCCCAAAGCCAACCCAGCAAAACTGAGCCGACGAACTATACGGGTCATAAGCTTCTCCATTGCGTCTATTCTTCCTATGACATCCTATACCAGGAGTATAGCTGTGATTAGTTTTGGCTTATCCCCTATGGCAGATTTACATAAATTAACAAAACTTGACATAATTGGTATTGAATATCATGCAATTAAGTTTATGACCACCAACAAAGTTAATCTAGACAGTCTCAACGTAAATCCTTCTGGCGGCGGGATATTTGGCTTCGGCAACTTCGCGGAAATCTGGAATGGCCGCATGGCAATGCTGGGCATTGCCGCTGCTTTAATAGGTGAAGTATTGACGGGGAAGGGTATCTTGGGACAAGTTGGTATTACAAGTCCTGGTGGTGGCATTTTGGTGGCATTATTTTTGACAGGCTTTACTATTGCGACAACGATGGGGTATTACGCCATCAAACTGAATAAAGTCGAAGAAACTGAATCTCCGAGTAGTGCTAGCTAAAATGACCCGTATGTCTGCATTGTCAGTATTGATATGAAGACTGCGATAAGTATACCTATCGCCAATTAGGTTGGGACGGGGTGGAGGGGTAGAACCCCTCCGTGGGGGCATTGCCCCCACACTCCCCAATTAAAATCTGTCCTAACGATCTAGGCGTTGGCTGTAATAGCTTAAAGTGAAATTTTATTCGGAAAGTCTCAAAGCTTTGTCGAGGATGGGGCGCTCTTCGCTGGGCAGGTTGAGCCAAAGGCGCTGGCGTTTGCTGGGGTCTTTTTTGTATGCGATCGCCGTTTCCATTAACCGCAGGGGCAGTTCCATGGCAGGTTCATTTCCGAGGCTGCTGGTGCGCCATAATTCTAACCATTGGGCGGCGGTGTGGTCGCTGAGGCTTGGGGCGACGAGTAGGTGGAGGGTATTGACGAGGGCGACTCCGAGTTCGGTGATCGCTTTGGCTTCTTTGTAGATGGCTAGGAGGGGGATGAGGAGGGTTTGTTGGATGGGGGGCTGGGTGAAACGGGAAATCAGTTCTGCGATGAATTCTTGGATGAGTCCTGAGATATTTTCTTGGAATCGTGGAACTTCTGGGTTACTAATATGGCTGAAGGCTTGTTGCCAAGTAGAAAGGGTAGCTTGATAGTCGCTAGTAACAAACTGTACTAATCCTTTATAGTGCCAAGAAATATATTGATCTGGGTTGATAGCGATCGCTCGATCGTAGCAAACGATCGATTCAGGATATTTACCCCACTTAAAATAGCTATAACCTTTGTTAATCCAAGCTTCACAAAAATCTGGCTTAATGTCCACAGCCAGTTCAAAGGATGCGATCGCCTCTTCATATCTGCCTAAATTACCCAGCGAAACCCCCCGATTATTCCAAGCATCACGATCGTCTGGATTGATGGCTAAAACTCTGTCAAAGGATGCGATCGCCTCTTCATATCTGCCTAAGTTACCCAGAGAAACTCCCCGATTATTCCAAGCTTTATGGTCAAATGGATTGATATCTACTGATCGGTCATAGGATGCGATCGCCTCTTTATATCTGCCTAAGTTATCCAAGGCATATCCTCGGTTATGCCAAGCTTTATGAAAATCAGGATTGATGGCCACAGCCTCATCATAGGATACGATCGCCTCTTCATATCTGCCTAAGTTATCCAAAGCGTATCCTCGGTTATTCCAAGCTTTATGAAAATCAGGATTGATGGCTACAGCCTGGTCATAGGATACGATCGCCTCTTCATATCTGTCTAAGTTAGCTAGAGAAACTCCTCGGTTATACCAAGCTTCATGAAAATCAGGATTGATGGCTACAGCCTGGTCATAGGATGCGATCGCCTCTTCATATCTGCCTAAATTAGCCAAAGAATTTCCCCGATTATTCCAAGTATCATGAAAATCAGGATTGATGGCTACAGCCTGGTCATAGGATGCGATCGCCTCTTCATATCTGCCTAATTCATCCAAAGCATATCCCTGATTATTCCAAGTATCATAAAAATCAGGATTGATGGCCACGGCTTGGTCATAGGATGCGATCGCCTCCAACCATTTTTCTTCCATCTGAAGCAGAAGCCCTTCTGCAAATAGCTGAAAATAAGTTGCTGGCTGATGCTCTTGATTCTTGCCAGACTTGGTTCTTTCTAACAATTTCAGAGCTTTGGCATACTCTTCTTTCCCAACTAAGGTCACAAACTCTTCGTATTCTTTGTTTGTAATGATGGCAAGAACCTGTAGTTCTTCTGCTATCTGCAAAACAGTTGTGCGATTTTGCTCTTTCAGCGATCTGGCAAACTCTCTGATGCAAATATCACCGACAAGATCGTCATTACTCAAAAAAGCACGTTCTAAATCATGACGAGCGATCAACTTGCTATCACCAAATTTCTCTAACATTCCCTGCCGCTGATCGGGTCGATACCAAACCTTCAAAAAATCCACAACCAACTCCATCCATCGTCCCCGAAACTTCTTCACCTCCAGACAAAACCGCATCAACACCTCACTTAACTCATAAAACGACTCCCGCCCCTCCTCATTAGCAACCACATAACCCTTTTTCTTCAACTCCCTCAACTGACTCGCCACCCCCCGCTGATCGATAAAACACTGTTCTCCAATCTCCTTTACCATCACTGCCTGTCGTCGATCGATCAATAACTCCATAATCTTGCGCTGCTGATTCGATAAATCCTTCATCCGCGATTGATAATAAGGAGTCAGATCGTCTAACATCTTCATAAAAGCATCCACCAACTCATCCAACGACTCCCGCGTCATAAACTGAGCGAACAAAGTATATACACGCGGATTCCCCCCCGCCAAATGATGCACAGCTCGCACTCGTGCCCGCCCCTGCGCACTCTGTAAAAAAATCGCCAAAGCGTGGCGATCGTCCCGCACCGTATTTAAACTGGCAATCTGCCCCAACATCTTCACCGCCTCATCCACCTCGATTGGCTCCAAATAGGAGTGATGGAAAAACCCAAAGAAAGGCTCTTTGCGACTAGATACACCACTAAACATCGCCGGAGTCGTCGCCAACACCGTACAACAACGATACTCCTGCAAAAATGCTCGAAATTCCTGCTGACCAGTTTCCTTCAAACCCTCAAACAGATCGTCCATATTTTCAATAATCAACAGCAAAGTCCTTTTGCCAATGAAATCTCGTAAAAACTGCGTTGCCGAGCCCTTGGCACTCTCGAAGCCACCCTTGCGTAAGCGATCGAGCAAATCCTGCGCCACTCCACTATCTGCCGAGCTACGATCTTCTGCCACGGCCCGCAAAATTCTCATCACCAAATCTAACCAAGAATCCACTCCCCATTCTTCCTCTCGCAGCCAAGCAATAAGCAGCTTCTCTTGCAGTTCTGGTATCGATTTCACCCGATAATAAACCAACGACACCAGATGAGTCTTGCCCATTCCCCGCATTCCAATCAGCAGTGAATGTTCCTTGCCCCTACCCTTGCTACTATTAACTATCCGCTTGATCAAATCCTGCGCTAGCGGTTCTCGCTGCACAAAAATATGCTCTAAATCTTCCGCAGACATTAAGCTGGGAGTAAATACAGATACTAGTGAATGTTGCATAGTTCTACCCACAACGTTGGATTTGCCAGTATTTTTTGATCAACTGAAAGCGAAAATAGTAGCCGCCGCCAACCTCGCGGGCAATATAGTGATCTTGCTCCAGCAGCTTCAGTACTTTACGAAAACCTTCTTTGTCAGGATTAGGAATCTCAACTTTAACCAAATTCAATAGATCCCCAAAAGATAGCGATCGCTCTGTAAATGCTAATGTATCTAGGGTTTGTAGAGCCAAGTTGTAGCTGCTCCCAAGATAATATTTTTGGATGCGCTCTTCATAATCGCCCAAATCCCAAACATTAACCTGCTCTAAACTTTGGGAGATGACCAGCATCACATCAGTGACTTCTACTGGCCGAGATTTTCCCTTGAGGAGATCGACCACATGATGGATATAAAAAGGAATACCATTCACCGCCTTTACGATCTCTTGACCTACTTTCCTTAGATTTGTAGTAGCAATATTTTCCCCTTTCAGAAGCTGTTGAGCTAAATCTAGAGCATTCTCATCCGTCAAAGGTAGCAGATTGAGCGGGTACATATCGTTAATCGGGGCATTATTATAGCCAGCATCTCTCAACTTACTAATCACATGATGCAGTCCAATCGAGCCCGTGTAAACCATCCGAATATTGCGATAGGTTTGACGAATAGCTCGAAAATTATCCAATACAGACATCGCTTCTGATGCCCCACATTCTCGCCGAATATTCTCCACAGCTAAAGGCAGCTCATCCCAAAAGAAAACCCATATTTCTTCTGGATCTAACTGGGCCGATAGATCCTTAATAATTATCTGTAAATTTTGTTGCCAGCTTATTTTAGGTTGCGGTAAACCAAACGACAAAAACTTTTCACCTCCCCAATCTTTAAGCAAATTTTGCAGTTTTTGTTTAAATTGTTGCTGAGTACTCAACACATCACAGATCTTGTTGTAAATATGTCTGACTAAATCATTTGGCGAACTAATCTCCTCCAAATCTTGGTAATCGCCGATAAATTTAGGTGGTTGCTGCGCATTCATCTTTTGAATAACGCTAGTCTTGCCCATCCGTCGTTCGGCAGTAATAACGACGCTGCCCTGTTCTAACCTCTGCCATAGTTCCGCAATGACTGCATCACGCCCAATCACTTCGTCTGGGTTAGGGTTTCCACTCAATCTGACTTGCATATTTTAATCTCTTGCGGGACATACAATAAAAATAACATACAATGATTTTGTTGTGCGTTATTTTTATTGTAAGCGCAAATTTGCGAATCCCTTAATATAATCAAAGCCTATACTTGGGACAAATTTTAACTGGGGGAGAGGGAAACACTCAAATTTTCCCAGGCTAATTTGTGGTGGCGATATTTAGTCTTATTGGAGACTCATTAAATCAAGATTGGACTCAATTCGTGTCTCATAATCTTAATTTAATGCAATAAATTATTCAGAACTGCCAAGCTTAAAGACGGCATCGCTATAACTGCAACATCTGCAAAAAGAGCGATCGCAAGGAAACTTTGCTTAAACGGATTGAGGTAATCCCGATGCCTTACAAAGTTCATAGCAATTAAATCTTAGTGTCTATTGCCAAAGAGGGTGGTTTTGGCCTATTGCTTGCACCGCAAGCTGTCAAAATACTAAAAGGCTTGCTAAAAGGGGTTTTCAGGATTGCAAAAGCTTAACTGGACTACATTAACTGGACTAAATAACTATTTTAATTAATGCTAGAATTAAGTCCACACAGGCATTCTAGCGTTTATTTGGTTTTACGTCAAAAGTGGCAACTGAATTTATTTTTGAGGAATCTTTTTGGTACTCTGGCTGCGATGATTCAGCTTTTGCAGAGCTTTTACCAGCCCATTCAGGTTTCTGGTTTGTAGTGCTTTTAGGTCAAGGTTATATGGCCACTTCAGCCATGCCACATCCCAAAAGAAACATCATTCCGTTTCTAGCTAAATATGATTTTGCCTTTGAGGAAGCAACTTGGGAATCAGTTGAGTCGTGCAGATTTACCCAAAATCCTTTCCTTTCAAAATTACCTTCTCATAACGCGATCGCCTTCGCCCAGACCGGAAAACATTCATTACCACAGAAACCAATTATCCAAGAGTTTGGTGTCAAGCCAGGACAAAATCCCAATATCGAGTCAAAAACTAGACTTAAGCCCCAGATTTACTTTATCCATACCTCAGATCTAGAGTACTTATATATCGGTAGCTCCGTCGATCCACATACTGCATTGCGCAAACTGCAAGCAACTCATCCTCAGCCATTAAATCTATTAGGACATCTCAGCGATCGCGGCAAGCTCAGTCAGTCAATTCATCGGGAATTCAGTCATTTAATTTCACAAGGGAATTGGTTTAGATATACATCGGAATTGCAGACCTACATCACATCAATTCTTGCGAGCTAAATACTCTTTGTATTGACATTCATCGAAACGCTGGATCGCAGCATCGGGAAGGGCATATGCCTACAGTGATACTCTGGAGACGCTCTCAAGTCAGCAAGCTTGCCCATTTTTTTTGTGTTATCACGAGAATGTAAGACTTAAAATGAGTCTATAAACAACTTGGTGAGTCTTAGGTGAGACAAATCTATTTCACAAGCAGTGGAAAGAAATGCCCAACTGGGCCTGGCCCCTGCCCGATCGCTAAACTATGTTTCAATGCTTCGGTCACATAGTTTTTAGCATCCCTTACTGCTATCAGTGCAGGCTTGCCCAAGGCTAAATTTGCCGCGATCGCCGCTGAAAGTGTACAACCAGTGCCGTGAGTATGCTGTGTCTCAACCATCTCAGTATGTAGCACCTCCATCTGCTGGCCTTCAAACCATACATCCACACCGCGTAGCTCTCCTTGCATCCCACCACCTTTAACCAATACAGCCTTTGCCCCTAGTTTGTGAATTTGTCGTGCTGCTTGTTGCATATCTTCTAAGGTATTAACTTCCATCCCACTGAGAATTTGTGCTTCATAACGGTTAGGTGTCGCGATCGCTGCTAAGGGCAAAAGACTATGGATGAGGCTTTGCACGGCATCACCATCAATTAATTGCGCCCCAGTCCGAGAAACCATCACAGGATCGATAACCACATTCCCAAATCCCATTGCTGCAATCTTCTTCGCAACGGTTCTAATAATTTCCTGGTTAAGCAGCATTCCTGTTTTGATTGCTTGCACTTGGATATCCGTTACTACCGTCTCAATCTGCACTGCAACTGATTCTGCAGTCATCGCATCCACACGATTTACTCCTAGAGTATTCTGCGCTGTCACGCAGGTAATTGCACTTGTGCCATGCACGCAATGAAACGCAAACGTGCGCAAATCTGCTTGAATGCCAGCACCACCACCACTATCTGAACCAGCGATCGTCATCGCAACAGGAATATTTGATTTCATTTGTTTGATCTTTGGCCTATTCAAAATTGATCTTATTTGTAGAAGATGAGACACGACTTTAGTCTATTATTAAGCATATTAGTCTCAATAATAGATTTGCGAATTAGAACTAAAGCCAACTCCCGAATTAAACTAATTGGCGGTAGCTAGTTCAGTCTCTACTAATTTACGCCGAAGTGACCATTCCAATTTTGTGGCAATTGCTTCTAATCTTGAGATATTCAGGGCTTACGCAGTCGATCCCCCAACCCCCTTAAAAAGGGGGCTTTCGGATTCCCCCCTTTTTAAGGGGGGCTAGGGGGGATCTAGTTTCTAGCCATTGAATGCGTAAGTCCTAATATTGATAATTTAGGAGAATCCATTGAAAATTGACTATATCGCTCTTTTTGTCAGTGATGTGCAGAAATCAGTAGCATTTTATCGCGACATTCTAGGCTTCCAGTTTGATAAGCCCCCCAGCGATCGCGGTTGTGAAGGGTGGAGTGGCGATTTAAAGATTGGGATATACGATCGCTCTTGGTTGCCTCAGTTATTTGGCAATAGAGGTCAGCGACCAATTAGCGGTAATCCATTCTTAATGTCAATGACTGTTTCTGATTTAGATACGGTCTACCAAGATTTATTAGCTACCAAGATAGAAGCGGTCGCGGCACCAAGGGAAATGCCCTGGGGTCAAAGGATTATTTTTCTAGAAGATCCCGATGGCAATCTACTGGAAATTGTGGAAAAGGGATAATAATAAAAAACAAAGGCACTGATGGTGAACAGTACCCTTGCACGAGGAATCTTCGCCTAATGAGCTATTCAGAGAACTAGTCTAGCTATTTCTATTTACAGCTACACATTCACTGAGAAGAAGCTTGATGCCTCAATTTAGCTTTTTGACATCTACATATTGCTATGCTTCAGCTAAAAAATAAATCTGGGAAGTTGCACTTTTGTTGGCACAAAAGTGCAAGCTTACTTGTGTTTTTTCGCATCTGCGATATCACCTATGGGCAAAGTACATTTCAAGTTTTAAGCTTTCAGGATATGAGTGGCAGTTTGTTGTATAGTTGACTGTCTGCTTTTAAGGAGCAGAATATGAATAAGCTATGAAGCGATCGCTTCTCCTAAAGCTATATCAATCGCAGTTTTTTGTTCGGCATCATATCTCCACTTATTTAAGAACTCGGCGTAATCACCCTCACCAGTTTGAGCAGATTGTTGGATTTGCGAGGCAATGAGCTCGACCCCTTCTAAATTTATTAATTGGATTAACTCTTTACTGCGTGCAGCGAGTAGATCTGATCCCTGGGCTTGGTCTTCATTGCCCATCCGTCGATGCGCGATCGCCATTGCCGTAGACATAGCTAAATTCTTAACAATTAATTCTGAAGCTGGAGTTTGGACAGATTTTATCGCTTCAACAATTGCTAGCGTTTTTAGCTCGCCAATTTCCCATCCCTGAGTCAAATAGCTGACAAAGAAACCCCTAGCTCCATTACTAGTAGCAATCAAATTCGAAACTGCTAGTTGGAATTCTGAATCTGCAATGTTCTCGCAAGCGCTTAGTAAGTCTCCAGTGTAGGCGATCGCATCTTGAAATGAGATAGATTCCAATTCGGGATTAGAGAGTGGATATTGAAAAGTCATGGGATAGATTAATCCATTTCTTCAAGACGAATTCGCGGATCGACCGCTTTGAGCATTAGATCTGCAAGTAAGTTGCCAATTGTTAACATAACAGCGCCAAGCATTAAGCCTGCCATTGCTAGGTTAACATCCTTTTCTAAAATCCCTTGATATAGCAACTTTCCCAAACCAGGCCAATTGAAAAAGAACTCAGTAATAAATGCACCACTCAGTAAACCAGCAAATTCGAACCCTAAAAGCGTAATCATAGGGTTAATCGCATTGCGTAAGGCATGAACGTAGATCACCTTATTTTCGGGCAAGCCCTTAGCTCGTGCAGTTTTAATATAGTCCTGCCGCAGCACATCAAGTAAATTAGCCCGCATCAGTCGTTGTAAACCAGCAAAACCAACGAGTGTTAAAGTCAGGGTTGGTAAAATGAGGTGATAGCCAACATCCAATATTTTGCCCCACCAACTTAGATCTGAGTGGTTAATACTGGTCATGCCACCCACTGGAAATAGCGAGGTATTTTGTGCCACCATCAGAAAGACTATAGCTAATACAAAACTAGGAAATGCCTGGGTGATATAGCTCAATACCTGCACGATCCGATCCGCCCAAGTATTTTGCCTGACCGCACAAAAGATGCCTAATGGAATTGCGATCGCCCAGGTAGAGATTAAAGTCGCACCTGCCAAAATCAAAGTGTTACCCGCCCGTTCCATAATTAAGGGGGCAACAGGCGAAAATCCTTGGCAGCGAACCCCTAATTTACCTTGTAAAGTATTACCCAGCCAGAAAAAATATTGCTCTAAGAAGGGTTTGTCGTAGCCCAACCTCTCTCTAACCTGGGCAACAATTTTCTTGGGAACACTGGGATTAGTTAATAATTCTGTAAAACAGTCACCAGGTGATAACTTGAGCAGAAGGAAGCTCAGAATTGATACCAGGAAGATGACAATTACTGCCTGTCCTAGACGCTTGATTACATAGGCAAATGTATCATTCGCGAGAATAGCTTGAACGGGTGATATTTCTTTATTTGTGGCCATAGCTAAAGTTCAAGGTTCTCCTGTGATGAATGCCAAAAACGAGCGATACTGATGCGCTTTTTGTCCTCTTCAACTCGGTAAACAACTCGGTATGGTTTCAGAATCAGTTGTCGAATGTTGGAACTGTTAAACTCAGGCACCTTCTGCCCTTTGAATGGAAACTGACTCAACTCTTTGGTCTTCTCAAGGAGACTTTGCCCTATTTTTTTGGCAGCACTAGGATTTGTCAAAGAAATATACCGAACAATTGTTTCTAAATCTCCAACTGCTTTTGGAGAGAGAATTACTGAGTAGCCCATGTTTCCATCATTTTCTCGACAGCTTCGACTGACACCCACTGCCCTTGATCGATTTCATTCAACCCTTCTTTGACTGCAGCAATGAACTCGATCTCTTTCAGGATTTCACGAAGCGACACTTCAGATGGAAGGCGCTTTACAAGTTCGATGACTGCTTCTTTGTCGCTCATTGCAGTTCATATATCAAATTAGTGTATGCCTGAGATTTTAACCCATTTTCTGCACAGATGATGATACGAGGGGCTCAATTGCGACAGAGCAGCATTTACTACTCTGTCGCTCTCACGGAAAGGTTTAGCCACATAGCTAATATCTAACAAGAGAAACTATCGGCACATCAGGTAGCGATCGCCGACCTTGCAAAGCTACTAGTTCCACCATAAATCCAAACCCTACTAAACTACCCCCTGCCAGCTCTACAAGCTTGGCTGTAGCCGCAGCAGTTCCTCCTGTAGCGATCACGTCATCAATAATTAAAACTGTTCCTCCCGAGGCGATCGCATCTTTGTGAATTTCTAAGCTATCAGTACCGTATTCCAGGGCATATTCAACCTGGTGGACGGCGGCGGGGAGCTTACCTGGTTTGCGCACGGGAATAAAGCCACAACCCATAATTTGGGCAACTGGGGCACCAATAATAAATCCGCGCGATTCAATGCCAATTACATAATCAACGGCCATGCTGGCAAAAGCTTCGGCAATACCCTTGGTAATTGCGTGTAAGCCTTGGGGATTAGCCAATACGGGCGTGATGTCCCTGAATATGATTCCAGGCTTAGGGAAATCGGGAATATCGCGGATATGTGCTTTTAAATCCATGGTGGGTATATGAGAATTATGCGATCCATTATTATTGATATGGGTGCATTAGAGCATCTCCCGTGTCGCGATCGAACAGGTATAGCTTGTTGCTGTCTAAGCTCCACGAAGATTGTTCGCCGATCGCATGGGTAAGATCGGCTGAAACTTTGACATTTAAGTATAAACCCTCGATATTCACTGACACGTTTGTCTCCGAACCTAAAGCCTCTACCAACTGAACTAATCCATTCAGATGTGCCGAATTGTGATCGCTATGCTGGACGTGCTCAGGACGAATCCCGAGTGTAAGTTGCTGTTGTGGGGCAATGAGTTGCCTTTGAGCATTACTTAGGGCAATTGCCTGCGCTAGATATTCACTTCTGAGATAGCCGTCGGCATCGGCGACTACCGGGATAAAGTTCATTGCTGGAGAACCCAGAAAGCTGGCCACAAATTGATTAGCTGGTTTGCGATAAAGATTTAATGGTGTATCTACCTGCTGAATTTTGCCATCTTTCAGTACGGCAATGCGATGCCCCATGGTCATCGCCTCAGTTTGATCGTGGGTGACATAAATTGTGGTGGTTTGCAGTTGTTGCTGCAATTGCACGATCTGACCTCTGGTCTCGCCGCGCAGTTGGGCATCAAGATTTGACAGTGGTTCATCCATCAAGAAAACTTGGGGATTACGGGCGATCGCCCTACCAAGAGCCACCCTCTGCTTTTGTCCGCCTGATAGCTCTTTGGGTTTGCGATCGAGTAATGCTTCAATTTGTAAAGACTCAGCCACCTGCCGCACCCGCCGCTCGATTGGTAGCGATTCCTGGCGCTTCAAGGCCGCAAATATTCCTCTTTTTTGGCGTTGATGGCGGCGCAGGCCAAAAGCAATATTGTCATAAACATTCATGTGGGGATAAAGCGCATAGCTCTGAAACACCATTGCAATATCCCTAGCTTTGGGGGGTAAACCATCGATCACTCGATCACCCATGTAAATCGAGCCACTGGTAACAGTCTCCAGACCTGCAATCAGCCGCAACAGGGTACTTTTACCACAACCCGATGGCCCGACCAACACCATAAATTCTCGATCGCCGATCGTCAGGTCAATATCTTTGAGAACCATATTGTATCCAAAAGCTTTGGACACACCACACAAACGGACAGTTGCCATGAGCGATCGCTAAATTATCCAGACTTTAATTTAGCACCTAGTTCATAGCTTGCTTGTCTGTAATAAAATCGAAAGGTTTCTTACTAGAGCATTTAAGACAATCATGAATTTAAACTCTATCCGTATTGTGATCGTCACAGCTACCCTCGGCTTAGCAGCGATCGCTCCTAGTGCGACTTGGGCGCTTACTCCTGCTGCACCTACCAAAACCCCCCAGACAACCACTACAGAAGAACCTCCAGCCGCTATTCCCAGCAAGATTAATCTCTCAAAGGAGCAGTTGCAAAAAATCAATGCGATTCGTACTGAACGCAACAAAAAAATTGGTGCAGTGCTAACACCCGATCAGCGGACTAAATTTGTTGATGCCATCAAAGACGAGCAGAAAGTAAAGGCCGCGCTGGAATCATTGAATCTCTCAAAAGATCAGAAGACCAAAATCGTGGCGATCGCTAAAAAATCAGCCGAAGAGATGATTACGACTCTGACTCCTGAGCAACGTAAGCAGCTCCAAGAGCTACAACAAGCGCAGACTAAGAAAAAGTAAGATTTCGAGATCTATGGGTAGCCCGGGATTCGAACCCGGAACAAATCGGTTAAAAGCCGAGTACTCTACCGTTGAGTTAGCCACCCGTTTTTTCGCTTAACTAGCGTAGCATATGTATCATGAAAAATCTTGCTGCCAGTCATCTAGATTTATCTATTCATTGCAAGGCATCAATCAATTTTTGTCGATAGATAAATATTTGCCACGGCATTAAAAAACTACAAGGCGCTCCATGTAGTTCTATCCACAAGAGCGCCTTGTAGCAAAATAAATTTACCCTTAGGCTTTAATCTTGGCCTTTAAACTTGGCGATCGCGAATTCTACTCCCACTCAATCGTCCCAGGTGGCTTAGATGTAATATCCAGCACAACCCGATTCACGCCTTCAACCTCGTTAACAATGCGATTGGAGATTATTTCCAGTAACTCATAGGGTACTTTTGCCCAGTCAGCCGTCATCCCATCCTCGCTAGTTACAAGGCGCAGCACGACTGGATAAGCATAGGTGCGCTGATCTCCCATCACGCCTACACTTCTAATCGTCGGGAGCAACACCGCAAACGCCTGCCACAGATCGTTGTAGATCCCGCTACGGTTGACTTCCTGACGCACGATTAAGTCGGCATCCCGCAAGATATTTAAACGTTCTACAGTAATTTCTCCGACGATCCGAATTGCTAGACCTGGCCCTGGAAAGGGCTGGCGCTTGACGATTTCTTCGGGCAACCCTAGGGCAGAGCCAACTTTCCGCACTTCATCCTTAAACAGCTTGCGTAGTGGCTCAATCAGGGTAAAGCGTAAATTGTCAGGTAGACCGCCAACATTGTGGTGGCTTTTGATTTTAACGGCGATGCGCTTGCCTGTGGCAGGGTCGATATTCGTATCGGCCGACTCAATCACATCAGGGTAAAGTGTGCCCTGAGCTAAAAAGTCAAATGGCCCAAGCCGCTTTGACTCAGACTCAAATACACTAATAAATTCATGACCGATGCGTTTGCGTTTTTCTTCTGGATCGGTAACGCCTTGCAGTTGTGCCATGAAGCGATCGCGGGCATTGATATATTCCACAGGAATATGAAATTGCTCTTGGAATAGTTTAACCAGACGCTCGGGTTCGTACTTGCGCATAAAACCTTGATCGATAAACATGCATGTGAGGCGATCTCCGATCGCTTGATGCAGCAAAAATGCCAACGTTGAGGAGTCTACGCCACCAGAAAGCGCCAGCAATACACGGCGATCGCCTACCTGAGCGCGGACTTCACGAATCGACTCTTCGATAAAAGTATCAGTTGTCCAGGTTGGTTCGCATTCGCAGATGTGGTAAACAAAGTTGCGAAATAGTGCGATCCCCCCAACGGAATGCACGACTTCTGGGTGAAACTGCACACCATAGATACGTCGCAACGGATCGGCGATCGCTGCACATGGAGTATTCGCCGTATGCGCCAAAGTATCAAAGCCATCAGGCACCCTCAGCACAGAATCACCGTGGCTCATCCACATCGTTGTTCCGTCATCAACGTTTGTGAGTAGATCGGTAGGATCGTCAATGATTAGGGCGGCTTTACCATATTCGCCATTCTCGGCGCGCTCAACTACACCACCTAGTTGCTTTGCCATCAATTGCATACCATAGCAAACACCTAAAATAGGTATCCCTAAATCAAAGATGGTGGGGTCGCAGGTAGGAGCCCCTTCGTCGTAAACAGAATTAGGCCCGCCAGAAAGGATAATGCCCCTGGGATTGAGCTGTTTAATCTGCTCGATCGGCGTGTAGTAGGGCAAAACTTCTGAATAAACCTTGGTCTCGCGAATGCGTCTAGCTATTAGTTCAGAGTACTGAGAACCAAAATCTAGGATAGCAATCATAGGGCGATTAGCTCCGGCAAGCACGGTGTTGCCAATATTGCTATCAGTTGGAGATGGAGCTTGTGTAGAAGAAACCAAAATTTAGACCCTCGAATTGCAACTGAGTTTCAGGAGTGTAACTAGCTAGAGTACCTTAATGCGTGATCGGACTGGGCTAGAATTGCTTAGCACAGTTCCCCACTTCGATAAGATACAGATCTTTCTTTGAGAGGAACTTTTAAAGCTACCCAGCGATCGAGAGGAAGTAGTTATTCGTACAATCCTAACAAAACTGATATGGTCAATATCATTGATTTCTGTATATTTCTGAGTGAGCGATCGCACAATGACCGAAACACAAGCAGATCTGTCCGAGCAATCGGTTAGATTTTTGCAGGTAGAGTTATCTGCGGAATTGTACGATGCACTGATGGCGGAGCAGCATTCGTCTGGTTACAGTGCTAGTGAACTGGTGCAGCAGGGTCTTCGTCTTTGCTTGAGATTAGAGAAGAACGAGCGTCGCGATCTTAAACAAGAGATGCAAGCGCCTGTTGATCAAGCGATCGAGATGCGCTTATCGGAGTTGGAATCGAGGATTATGGAGCGCGTGGCGGTCGAAATTGAGTCGCGCATCGCAGGTCTAAATGCGGAAACTATTTCCTCAAATACTTCACCAGCAGAAACAGCCGCTAAAAAATTAATGCCGATCGCAGTTAGGCAATTACAGATCGGAGATATTGTGCAAATTCGCGATCCTGATAGTACCCATTACATGGAGCAAGTCTGTGTGATTGAATTAGGCATAATCAGGGCAACCGTTAGCACCGATCTAGGTAAACAAACTTTCTTAAAACGCGACTTGCGATTTATGCGTTCAGAATTAGATGCGATCGCCTAGCATGGTTGTTGGCAGTAGTATTTCTAGATCGCACTAGATTAGGCGTTATTGGTTAACTGCTAGGTTTAAGATTGACTTGAGCATACATAAAGTTTAGGAAAGCGTTGATGGGAGTTGCACGTCGGCAGTTCTTACAAATGGCCACGGCTAGTCTTTTGGGTTGGCAAGCAATGTCATACCCACAAATTGCTCAGGCCGCCGATCTATATGGCAACAATTTAAGTCGATCGACAAAGCGGAAGCTGGCATTGCTGATTGGGATTAACCAGTACGATGCCAAAGGCGATTGGTTGCCTCTGAATGGCTGTGTTACAGATGTAGAACTACAGCAAGAATTACTCGTATATCGGTTTGGCTTTAAACCCGCCGATATTGTGACTCTCACAGATCGATCTGCCACAAAAGCCACGATCGCTCAGGCATTTACCGAACACCTGATTGCACAGGCTTTACCTGGAGATCTTGTGGTCGTTCATTTTAGCGGACATGGTTCGCGTTTGGGGCAAAACAATACATTGGTCACGGTTGATAGTGGTATGCCTGGGGCTGAACTCATAGTCAACGATCTGATGGATGACACGCTGATGTTGTGGCTGCATGCGATCGCCACAGACAACACGATCTGCATTCTCGATACTGGGCATAATTATCCTGGGACACCAGTAGTGGGAAACTTTCGCATTCGCACGCGCCCAAGTCGTCGCGATTGGCAGCTTAGCCCAGAGGAGCTAGAGCTCCAACAAAGCCTCAAGGAGCAGATTGGTAATCGGCAAGGTCTTGGCCAAGAAGCTAAATCTAACAGTAAGGTTGTGGCACCTGGCTTGGTACTGCGAGCCACCAGTAACGATCGACTTTGTGCGGATGCCATGTGGCCAGGGTTTAGTAGCGGTGTGTTTACCTACGCTTTGACTCAGCAACTATGGCAAGTAACTCCTGCTACGTCATTACATGTAGTTTTGAGTAATGTAAATAGTGCGTTAGAAAGTGCGTTAGAACAAAAAGCTTTTCAGTCTCAGGCGCTAACCACTGAGAAACAATTGAATTCGGGCAGCGAGGCCAAGCAAAAGTCTCTGGCCTCCTACTCATTAAATCTAGACAATCTATTCCTGTCTTCATCTTCACTTAACAAAGAGACAAGTAATCTTGACGGGGCTGAAGGCGCGATTATGTCTGTCAGCAGCGATCACCGTTCTGGAGAAGTATGGTTGGCAGGTTTGCCGATTGCACCATTGGGTTACTACGGTGTTGGCTCAATCTTGGCAGCAGTCGATCCTGATTCCCCATCAGATTTGAAATCGTCAGCCTTGGTGCAGGTGCGATCGCATTATGGGTTAACCGCACAAGTAGAATCTCTACCCGGCCAAAGCGGTCTGCAAGTTGGACAACTTTTGCAGGAGCAAGTGCGGACATTACCGCGCAATTTAACTCTAACCATCGCTCTAGATCTAGAATTAAGCAAAATTGAACGTGTTGATGCCACAAGTGCGATATCGGCGATGCCTGATATGGTTGGGGTAAATGCCACCGAACAGTTTGCTGATTGTTTATTTGGGGTGCAATCTACGAGCTATGGCCTATTTTCAGTGGGGCACATTCCAATTCTGGGTTCTTTTGGTTCGGTGGGGGAGTCGGTGGGGGCGGCACTACGACGCTTACAACCTCTGCTAGAGGGATTGCTAGCTGCTAAGTTGATTCGTCTAACCAGCAATCAGAGTTCTTCAGCGTTAGGGCTCAAGGTAACGCTTTCCGCAATGAAATCAGTTAATTCTAAATCGGTTGTGCTCGCTAGCAAAACAACTCAACATGCCAATTCTGCCGATAAATCAACCCAGGCTTTGCGATCGTCAAATGTCCTAAATAATGCCCTCACTATCGGCGATCGCATTATTTGTCAGCTAGAAAATTTTACCGAACTGCCTCTCTACGTGCGCATTTTTAGTCTCGATCCGCGCGGCAAGATGATGACTCCCCACTTCTTCACCAGTCCTTACGCCCTCGACAGTATTGTCCCCGCCAAGCAAGAATTGTTAATTCCTCAGACAGAGGCTCCATTTGACTGGGTTGTATCTGCTCCTCAAGGTCTATTTGATATCCAAATTGTAGTCAGTCGCGCCCCACTTACCGAAACTACCAAACTTCTAGAATTGTCTTCGCGGCAGGCAGCATCACCGACTGGGATGGTGGCAGTACCCAATCCTTTGCAAGTAGCACAAGCCTTGCTCGGTGACCTACACAATCGCGATCGCGCGATCGCACCAGCAAACAAACCTGCAGATATGTGGGTGTTAGATGTTAAAGACTGGGCAACGCTTGGCTTTACCTATCGTGTGGCCTAGTGTTCTGCGAATAGTTCACCGTTCTTTAATCTCGAATCTGCGATTGAGCCAGTTCATCACCAGCGAAACGATCAGGCTAATGGTCAGATAAGTAGCCATCAGTAACAAAACAATTTGTACTGGTCTGCCCGTCTGGTTAAACGTGGTGGAGGAAACTGCGTAAACGTCTTCATAGCCCACCGCGATCGCCAGACTGGAATTTTTAGCAATGTTTAAATATTGGCTAGTCAGCGGTGGAATAATCACCCGCAGAGCTTGCGGAAACACGATCAGTTGCAGGATTTGGGTAGGTTTTAGTCCTAATGCCCTAGCCGCTTCCCACTGGCCTTTAGAGATGGCAAGAATCCCCCCACGCACAATTTCGGCAATAAACGATGCAGTGTAGAGGCTTAAGCCGATTACCAACGCGCAAAACTCTGATGAAAAGCTAGCCTTTAACAGTGGAATCGTCATACCCTCGTTATTAACACTAGCTATGCCCCATAGCTCAATACTGCCTGGAGCTTGGGGTAACGCCAGAAATACTGCTGCATACCAAAAGAATAACTGTAAAAGCAATGGTATATTGCGCAAGGTTTCGACATATATTGTGCCGATTTGTCGCACCAACCAGTTAGTAGAGAGCCTTGACACTCCCACAGTAATTCCAACCACCGTAGCAAAGATAACTGCGATCGCCATTACCTTAAATGTATTTAGCAAACCGATCGCTAACGCGCGAGCATAGGTATCAGTTGACTGGAAGGGAATGGGTGATTCTCTAATGTTGAAGGAAGCCTGGGAATTGAGGAAATTAAAATCGAGCGTAATACCCAAGCGTCGCAAATTGCTACTCAGGTTTCCCCAGGTAACTACAGCAAAGATGGCTAACAGCACCAAAAAAATGATTTGGGCGGCACCTCGCCAGTTCAATAAGTCCCTTAACTTAAACTTACTTACCGCACTTGCCATCTATAGGATCTAGCCAATGATTGGGACTTGAATTTTTAAAGTTTCTGGAATTGATCCCCCAACCCCCTTAAAAAGGGGGCTATAGAATTCAAAGTCCCATTTTTTAAGTGGGATTTAGGAGGATCTAACCCTAAAAGGTTTACAGAAGGTCTAGCTAGCGGAAGGGCGGCGCATACTGGATGCCGCCATCTTTCCAGAGTTTGTTAAGACCGCGTGGCAGGTTAAATTTGGTCGCCGCTCCTAAATTGCGATCGTAGATTTCAGCATAGTTACCAACATGCTTGACGATACGCGCCGCAAAATCATTGCTCAAACCCATACCTTTGCCCAAATCGCCTTCTACACCAAGAAAGCGTCTGACCTCAGCACTAGTGCTTTTCGCTTGCTCGTCGAGATTCTTTGAGGTCACACCTAATTGCTCGGCATTGATTGTAGAGTAGACGACCCATTTCACCGTATCAGACCACTTAGAATCACCATTAAGTACTGCAGGCGCTAAAGGTTCTTGGGATAACAAGCTGTCTAGGATGACATGATCGTCTGGCTTAGGTAATAGCGATCGCCGCGCCAGTAAAGCCGAGCGGTCTGCGGTAACACCAGCACAGCGTTTAGCCTGATAAGCCGCAAATGTGGCATTGATATCCTCAAATGTGACAGGTTTGTAATTTACGTTTAGCTTCCTCATCTGATCGGCAAGATTAAGCTCTGTAGTTGTCCCAATCTGAGCGCAGATCGAAGCATCCTTCAAGTCCGATAGAGATTTCAGCCCACTATCTTTGCGCACCATCATGCCCTGACCATCATAGAAAACGGTGGGCGCAAACTCAAAACCATTGGCAGTATCGCGACTAGCCGTCCAGGTAGTATTGCGACTGAGCACATCGATATCACCAGTTTGCAGCGCCGTAAAGCGTTCCTTAGCGTTTAGATTACGATAATCTACGGCATCTGGGTTATCAAACAGAGCCGCAGCGATCGCACGACAAATATCAACGTCTAGGCCAGAGTACTTACCACTCTTGTCTACAAAACTAAAACCTGGCACCTCTCCGCTCACACCACAAATTAACTTGCCCCGTGCCATCACAACATCAAACCGACTCTTTTGTCCTACTGAAGCAGAATCAGCCTGTGGAGATTGTCCGCCACCTGAGCAGGAAGCCAGAGTTGCCACACTAGCCAGGAGAGCAAGTCTGCTCAGCACAGATGTTGCAAGGTTGTGTTGAGCCTTAAATTTTTTATTCATAATTTGTAACCAAATTAGATTCCAGCACCTTCAACAAAACCATCATTTTGTTGACTTCTAGAGCGATCGGCGCTTAGATGTTTTGGTCGAACATCCTTGAGCCATCCTGCATCAATAATACAGGTATTTGAAAGCTGAGAACTGTGCTGTTGGATTTGAGCTTCTAACTGCTCAACCCGATTGAGTAGTGACCTGATCGCATCGCCTTCTGGGTCAGGAACGCCACAGTGATCTAGTGGAGAAGTTGCCAGGTCTTGGCGATGCACGACACGTCCTGGCACACCAACTACCGTTGAGTTTGGGGGCACATTTTTCAGTACGACAGAGCCAGCCCCAATCCTAGAATTACAACCAATTTGAATATTGCCTAAAACCTTAGCACCTGCGCCGACTACGACATTATCTCCAAGTGTAGGATGACGCTTGCCTGATTCCTTTCCAGTCCCCCCCAAGGTAGTACCCTGATAAAGCAGGACATAATCACCAATGATGGCTGTCTCACCAATCACTACACCCATGCCATGATCGATAAATGCACCCTTGCCAATAGTCGCGCCTGGGTGGATTTCGACACCAGTAAGAAAGCGGGCAATCTGTGAAATCAACCGAGGTATGAATGGTAACTTCTGACTATGCAGCCAATGAGCCAAGCGATATAGCCACAGCGCGTGGAGGCCAGGATAGCAGAAAACCACCTCGAACCAGTTGCGGGCAGCAGGATCGCGCTCGAAAATGACCTGAAAGTCTAAGCGAAGAGTATCAAGCACCTAGTTTGTACATTTGAAACACTACATTAAAGATCCTAACTGATAAAGTTACCGATGCAACTACCTATAGATAGACCGTATACAAGAAGGCCTACTGTACTATTGGCAGACTCTGGACTATACGCCGCCAGAAAAATTCAGACCCGCAAAATTAAGGTGAGTTTTAAGGCAATTTTTCTAACGATCTGTGAAATATAAGCTGGTGACGAGATTTGAACTTGCGACCGGCGGTTTACAAAACCGCTGCTCTACCACTGAGCTACACCAGCGAACAGTTATAAATACTATCAGATCGGCGATCGCAAATCTATACGTTTGCAAAAATTATCTCAAAAAACCCATTAGTTTTAGTAAAGGCTCCAGTTCAGCATCTGTGAGTTCTCGCCATTGGCCTGGGATAAGGCTATCTAGACTTAAGTGCGCGATCGCTACTCTGACTAATCTTAAGGTCGGGAAGCCTACGGCGGCTGTCATGCGTCGTACTTGGCGGTTTTTGCCCTCGGTCAGAGTCATTTCTAGCCAAGCGGTTGGAATATTTGCTCGATCGCGAATCGGTGGATTGCGAGGCGGTAAACTCGGGGACTCGGGTAATAATCGAACTTTCGAGGGTTTAGTCCTATAGCCCCCCTTAATTACTAGACCTGATTGTAGTTTTGCGATCGCCTCAGGATCGGGTATGTTT
>JANMRU010000038.1:0-19947 GCA_031388585.1 Pseudanabaena sp. SOY_30_concoct_251
CCTTGCTCTCAATCACCATCTCCTAGATCTATTTATTTCCAACTTAGACTTGAATCCTACTTTGATTAAAAATCATCCTAACTACCAAAAACTCTGTTCCTATGGCTCTTTAATTCCTTAATTTTGTCCGAAGTATTGATACATAATATTGCCGATTATTTTTTTATCTTTTTCAATCACATAATCCAATTCGGGAATGAAGTCTTTATGTTTTCTCATTACATGAACCAGATAATGCTCATTACAGCCAGGAACATGGATATTCCAGAATGCCTTTCTTGTTAATTCTTCTACAATTCTATAGTCTTCGCTTTTTTCATGGCGAATAATGTAATCCATATATCCTCCTACTGCCGAAGGTGTCCATCTAACTTGTATTAGACAGACTTTTTCTGGGTAACACACCCTATTTGGGTAATTATACAGAAAGTTTCTGGGTAACACCACCATTTGAGGGAGCTATACAGATTACTTCTGGGTAACATCCCAATTTAGATGAGTTATACAGACAAATTTTCATAGCAAGGGTTTTAAAAACTTCTACACAACACGACATCATCACTCTAAGCGTAATTTTCACCAGACAAAGATCCAAGTCGAAACCTTAATCGTATATATGTCAGGATAAAGTCAAATAACTCTTGCAACAAAATAGTGCCCCAAAAATTTAGCTTCAAATGGCTCCCTCAGGCTTTAACCAAAATAGGTTTGGCCTCAGTTGGCGTCTATAGCGTCGCTTGTCTATCACTATGGGCAGGCCAAAATCGCTTTATCTTCTTCCCTCAACGGGAGATTACTACTTCGCCCGAACAATATAAGCTGAGCTATCAAGAAGTTTCTCTGCCAGTCAAAACTGAGGGGGGTAAAACTGAAAATATCAACGGCTGGTGGATACCTGCAAATAAACCAAATGCCAAAGTTGTATTGTACCTACATGGTAATAGTCAAAACATTGGGGGGAATCTTAAACACGCTAACCGATTTCATGAATTGGGATTTTCGGTATTCTTGCCAGATTACCGTGGCTATGGCAAGAGTGAAGGAGGCTTTCCATCTGAAGCGCAAGTCTATGCCGATGCCCAAACAGCCTGGACATATCTCACACAACAACGGGGCATAAATCCTAAAGAAATATTTATCTATGGACATTCCTTAGGTGGCGCGATCGCCATTGAACTAGCATCAAAACATCCCGAAGCATCAGCTCTGATCGTAGAAAGTTCCTTCACATCGATCGCCGATATGGTACATCGCGATCCTAAATTTGCTATTTTCCCAATTGATTTATTAGTGCATCAAAAATTTGATTCTATTAACAAGGTGCGATCGCTGACAATGCCAGTACTCTACATTCATGGCACAGCTGATACTATAATTCCTTTTGGCATGAGTCAACAGCTATTTGACGCTACATTTGCATCAAAAAAGATTGTCTTTATTCCCAATGGAGGACATAACAACAACGCTACAGTTAATCGCTCGCTTTACTTTAGTTCGGTTCAGAACTTCACCAGTAAGTTCGCTCAAACTTATCCACGCTAATGTTTTTTCAAGATAGGGTGTAGATCATCGCCCCAGCTAATCGCGATCGCGTATCAAAGGCAGTCAATCCTAAAATTCGCTGCCAGCCTTGCCAACCCAAAGCGTCAATTATTTCGTAAAACTCCTTTAACAACTCGTTAGGTGGGTGGTCCGCCAGGATTGGTAAATATGTCTCAGCGATCGCCTGATAGTCAGGGTCGAAAATATTCCAAGACCTATAAGGAGTATCTAATAGACTTTGGAATATTTTAAGCCACTGTTTCCAACCACCCGCAAACTGACTAAACAGTTTGGATAAATGTGATTGCTTAATACCAATTTTGTTGGTAATTTCGGCTTGGGACGGGGCACGACCAAGATCGTCGTAAATTTTCTGGAATGTTTCTGTGATTTTTAGCCATAGCTGCTCGGGATTGGTTCCAGCTTCTGGCGTAATATCTAAGGCGCGCACTACCTTTGTATTTAGCTCGGTTGGTAGGTCGTAGTCAGCGCAGAAGTAAAACGTTAGTTTTTGCTGGGGTCTGAGGTGCGATCGCAGTCTGCCCACAGCCTGTGTAATTTCAGCATTTGTAGTCCACTGCAAAAATGCCTGAAAATCAGGATCTTGATCGAGGTTGACCTTTTGGCCCGTCAGCGCCATATAGCGATCGGCCAGACTACCGATATTTGTATATGGGATGCCAAAGGAAGCGATCGCGCCTCTAGTCTCGAATTGATTCGAGCCGCGCGATGTTACAAACCATGCCCCATCACCATTACTGGTTTTATTTTTCCAGTCAATGAAGCCAATATCAGGATGTAGATGTTGAAACTCTTGTTTGAGGGCATCAATGCGCTGCTGGCAAAGTTCAGAGCGATTTTTGCCAGCTAATCCCAATCCTTGTACCTGAATTATCTCCAGGTTGTGGCATTTTGGAAGTGCTTGCTCGATTGTGATAATTTGCTGTGGTGAGATACCAAGCCATAGGCCTAAATAATCAGGGGTGGCGGTGGCATCTTGGTAGCAGTTCCACTTAGCGGCGCGGGCGATCGCGCCATGTCTAGGGTTACGTGTGGTAATTGTGAGCTTCTCATTATCAATGCGGATCGCTCCCATTTTTTGCCCTGCCCAAATTTCTAAAAATGGGGCTAACCAGTTCAGGATTAAGCGTTCCTGGAGTTGTTGTTTTGACTCTTGGTAGTCGGCTTGTCTGATTGTTTGCGAGGCACTTCTTAATAATGATGCTTCGGCTTTTGTCAGTCCCGTAATTTTAGAAACGGCAATACTGTCAGGCATTTCCAGAAAATTTAGATCTGGCTGTGTTGCGTCTGCTACGGATGCGGCGATCGCCTCTATATCTATGGGCAATTCCCCTAGCGCTTGCCTTAGTTCTCGATCTCCCCAGCCGTAATATGGTGGCGCTAGTTCGCCGCTGAGGCGCTGCCGAATCGCCGCCAAGGCGGGGCGTAATTGCAAATATTCATGGGGTAATTGGGTTGCCACCTGGGCGATCGCTCGATCTATGTCCACCAGGTGAGCTGTAATGTTCTGGGTAGGTGCGATCGTGGGGATTGCCTCATCCCAGAAAATCCCTACATTCGGCCAGTCGTATTCCAGATTAGGTGCGCTGTCAGGGTGGGCGCGGATGCGATCGAAGGTTAGCGCCTGACGGCGGCTATGTCTAAACCCAAAACCCTCGCCTGATTTGCCTTTGCATACATCCTGCAAGTGACAAGTGCCGCAAATCGGATTGTCCGTGCTGTCAATATCGGGGACGTTCTTTTGGCGCAGCGTATTGAATAAGGGAGTTCGGAAGCAGTTGCCAATTGTGTCGGGCTTTTCGCCATCTTTTGCCCAGACTTCCCAGTCTCTGCCTGAGGGGGTTTGATGGGTTTTATCCAGCTTCATGCCATTATGTCTCACGGGTAGATCGATATACCCACGCTCGATCGTGGCAACCGTTGGATTGCGATGCTGGGGACTGAAATAGAAAAGTTGGCGCACGCCCAAGTTAGAGGGTAAGGCTACACCTGCTTCATGACTTTTTCCCGTGCCTGGGGCAGAGCTATCGAGAATGTGTTGCCAGCCAGCCATCACTAATTCGCGTAAAAGTTGAAGTCTTTGCCCTGGCTTGAACGTAATTTTGGTAGGGAAATCACAGTTGTAAGGACTGGGTAGCCTCCCTGGCTTATAGACAATAGTTTCCCGTTGTGGCAGGGTTCCTTGTTTCTCAGGTGGGGCAAACCCTTGATGTGGTAGATAGCGGGTAATTGTGCGACCTAGCCACAGCTTCAGCTTATAGATCGTGCCTGTATCATCAGGGCGATCGGACAGGCGGCTTTGTATATTGCGATCGCAGAACGCAAAGAATGCCGCAGGTGAAATATAGGTAATCTGGCTGAGTTGCGAGAAAAGTGTTAACTCATCGATATCAACATGGGTAGTTTTGTCAAACTGACCCCACCAGGCGATTTCTACCTCATAGCCCCAGCCTGTGACCAGAGCGATCGCTTTTTGATATTGGCGTAAAACGTTGAAATTGGCGATCGCCCCCGCATCGGGATAAAGCCGTACCAGTTTGGTAGATAGCTCGGTGGATAGTCTGTCTAAATAGGTTCTGAGGGTTTGGGGTGACGAGCTAAAGTTACCGCCCGCCGCGCCGATAAATACTTGATTGAGCTGTTGGGCGGCAATGTAGGGTTTTAAGAAACCTTCCGCCAGATTAATACTGTGGTTTTGTTCTAGATTTCCTTCTAGCTTTGTGGGGCGGCAACAGCTAAGCGGCATCTCGCCATTTGGTAAATGGGCAGTGGCACCGTTGGGGTTTTGTTGATTGCGGCTAGTTGGCCAGCGATATTTGCCATTTTTGCTTCGATCGAAGCGGGTTTGCCAACCAATAATTTGACCTGACACGTCCCAAATTGGGCAGATTGTGCCAGAGTCACCCACTAATAGTTTTTGCCCAGAGCTATCGACTCCAGCCAAACGCGCATCAATATTGCTAACGCTCTGCCAGGGGACAATACTCCTGAACATGCCCTGCTTGATTTGAGCGTCGCTGAGGCCGCGATCGCGTAGATTTTGATAATGTGTAGGGCTTAGATTGAGTTGCGCTAATAATTGCTGGATGGCGCGATCGCGCTCTGGAATATCAAGCGCATTGGCAAATTGACTAGCTGGCTGATTTGATTTTTGCGCTTGTTCCTGTCTAGCTCTGCGCCGTTGTCTTGTCTCAGCGTCTAAATTTTTAGTAGTTTCAGAAGTTTTGCCATCAGCGGCAACCCACATGTTAAAGCCGATTTTGTCCTGCCCGATAAACTGAAACCCTGGTACAGAGGCAATATCGTGGCGGCAGTGGACGATTTCTAGTTCAGTGTTTTGGCGGCAATCGTGGCGGGTGCCTGCGCAAATCGGGCAATTATTCCTGAGAGGTGTAAATCTGTTTGTGGAAAAAAGGGGATTGTCTGATAACATAGAACTATATTTGATTTCCCCTCTTGAGGGGCGATAGTTCCTGATTTAAGTCTTTTGTCTGGAAAACAAGGTGGGACTTGGTCAGGGTGTACATTTGAAGCCTTAGTTGCTGTCAGGCGACTGAGGCTTGTTACGTTTTTGGCGGTTTTTGCTTCCCTCTGTTGGGTGAAACTAGTTTGCCAAGCTCATTATTGCAGAAAGCGGCAGAACTAGTTATCACTTTGTTTATAAGTAGTCTTACCTATCGCGATCGCAAATCGTTTTAGAATAAGCATTTAGACTCAATCCGTGACAGCATTACAAAAGTACTAACCCCAGTTTGGTTAGCTTTCAGGCATTTCAGTTATAAACAGGCATTGCGATTAGAGGTAAGTAAAACCTCCTTTTTGACCTCTGTGAATTTTTGTAAAGATCGGGTATCGATCTGGTCAGTTAATATTTCTTAACTTAATAATTCCGAAGTGTAAACATTCTGCCAGTCGCGAATCATCTGCTCTAAACTGCGGTTGACGCTACCTGCGTCACGCTCGATTTTAGAAACTAGTTCCTGTGAAACACCTAAAATCTCAGCAAATTCTTCCTGGCTCCAGTTTTGCGACTTTCTAAATTCCTTGACTTCATCGCCAGAAATCGGTGCGGCATTACTTGGCCTAATTTCTGTTACCCGATCGGAATCTGGACTAGGATCGGGTTCGCTTGTTTTTTCGGGGGTGGTATCGGCCGGAGGTCTAATTGAGAGCCAGCTTGCCATAAAGTGTTCAAAACCAGGCTCTTCGCCATAGCCTTCAATGTGCCAACCCAATTTTGTCAGCGTATCAAAGGCGTGATTGAGTAACCGTCTAAATTCCTGGGACTTGCGACGCTCGGTTTGGAGCTTGTCAATGTAGATTTGGGGCAGAACCTCTTTAACCAAATGTCTTAGCCGATATTCGCCCTTAAAGTTCATATGGCTATCCATGAACACAAAAATTGCTAGTTGCAGTGCCAGATTGTTAGTCTGTGTATCAATCTTCAGGATCTCTTGCGCGAACCAATTGAAATGTGCCGCCGCCCGTTTATTGTGAAAATGTTTAGCCCAGGCACCTGGCTTGACTGCGAACACCAGATTGTGTGGGGCTTCGATCTCTCCCTGGGAGTTAGACTCACCATATTGCCGAATTAGTGGGATGTGCCACATGCGAGTATAGTCGATGCCGCAATTAGGCTCGGTTTCACTCCAGATTAGCTTGACGGCAAGATTGCTTAATAACCAAGCTGAATGCGCAATGCGATCTAGCTTTTCTGCTCCCAGGATGTCCTTACGCTTTTGCCAGTTAAGTTCTTTGATTAAGCTGGTACCAAATAGCCGAAACCCCCCTTCCCAAGGTTTTTCTTGCTGAAAGGCTTGGGAAGCTAAAACCAGGAATAGTCGAGCTGTGTCGGCATTAAATCTCCGCAGAATTTCCCAAGCTGCCTTTTGTACAAACAGCACAATATCTTGAGTCTCTGGTACAGCAGACGTGATGAAGTGCTCAATATTGTGGCTACCCCGAATCTCCTGATTCAGTAAACTCGGTGGGCTATCAATATTTAGTTCCCAGATATTTGTTTGGCTATTTGTCTGTAAGCTGCTAACCATAGATGCTCTATTTTGGGGAAATTAGGGTGACTGAATGCGCCGTAATTCTAAATAATTCTCAACTGTGCTGGCTGGAGTCGTCATGATAGCTGTCGCTATGAGTATTCTATGTCATGGAGTTGGGAATTCACATCCATGATAAGCAATTCTGCGGGTTTTGGCTATTTAGATTTTGAATTTTGTGAGGCGATCGCATAATTCTGCCTTGCGCTTTTTGACGTTCTCAAAAGTGTGGCTACATCTTTGCTACACTTGTTGGCATGTCTGTGATACACTCAGCGCTAAGTATGCCAAGAGATAAAACTTTACGGGTGCGACTAAATCAGCGGGAGTTTGACAAGATTCAGCTTCTGGCGCAGCAGCATGACGTTCCCATGTCGGAAGTTGTGAGAGATTTGATTAAGCAACTGCCAGAACCATCAACAGAAGCAATATTCATCAGTGGCGATCTGTCTCCGTTGCCTCTGCATAGATATGTACAACGCGGTTTCGAGGGGGTAGAGAGATGACAATGGCGAATGGATCGATGCCTTTTAGACAAGCCAAAAAAAATCTAGACCTACGCGAAATGGCTTTGGGTATGGTTTCTGTCAGCAGTTTTCCGGCAATTATTGGTACGGCTGACATGATGCTGAAGTCGGCGGCGGTGACTTTTGTCGGTTATGAAAAGATTGGCGGGGGACATTGTACGGCGATCGTGCGCGGCAGAATTACGGATGTGCGGCTAGCGGTACAGGCGGGAATAGAGGCCGCAGAACAGTTTGGGCAGCTTGTATCTACCTCTGTGATTCCGAGGCCATTTCCGAATCTTGATGTAGTCTTACCAATTAACAGCCGTCTTAGTCAGTATGCCAATGGTGAGTACAGCCGTCTCAGCAATCAAGCGATCGGTTTGTTAGAAACGCGCGGTTTTCCTGCGATGGTGGGTGCGGCGGATGCAATGCTGAAGTCAGCGGAAGTGCATTTGGCTGCCTACGAGACGATTGGGGCGGGTCTGTGTACAGCGATCGTGCGTGGTTCGGTGGCGGATGTGGCTGTAGCGATCGAGGCTGGTATGTATGAAGCAGAACGTATTGGTGAGTTTCATACTCTCATGATTATTCCTCGTCCGCTTGACGAATTGGAAGAAACTTTACCTGTGGCGAGTTGCTGGATCGAGAAGCCCATTCCTGTGATGCTGCCGCTGAATATTCGCGAAAAGGAAAGAGAGCTAATGCAGTTGCCAGATTTAGAGAATCTCTCTACTGAAGACCGCAGCTAATTTTGCATAAGGCTTGAGATAGGATAAATCTATATGCCCAATAGGAGTGGCGATCGCATCTGCAAAAAATGCAAAAAATCAAGACACTTTACGATCAAGACTATGGCTTGTGGTTATCTCAGACAATTGCCCACTTGCGTGCGGCGCGCTTTGGCGATCTCGACTTGGATAATCTACTTGAGGAACTAGAAGCTTTGGGACGATCTGAGCGGCAACAACTGAGAAATCGACTCAACACGTTACTAGAGCATTTACTCAAGCGGTTATATGTCGATCTGCCGAATGATTTTAATGGTTGGGAACGCACGATTAGGGAGCAGCGCAAGCAGTTGATCTGGCTTTTGGACGATTCACCTAGTTTGAAAAGCATATGGGATGAAACTTTTAACACCGCATGGCAATTTGCGATTAAAGATGTTGGTAAGGACTATGTACAGTACAAATTTCCTGATAAGTGGCCGTTTAGCCGAGACATTGATGAACTGCTGAATAGAGACTTTTGGGAGCATTGAATCATGGGACAAAGCAAGCAACTTAATCCCAAAAAACAAGCAGAATATAAGCGAGAAAAAATATCTTGTACATCAAAGCATCATAGTCGTTCAAAGGGGATTAGAAACGTTAATCGCCCTGAAAGAAACTATATTAAAGCAATAATTCACTTAGCTTTGATTTGCGGTGAGCTTGAAGAATTATCGATTCCTCTTTTAAAAACATCAAGAATTCTCTTTAAGATGGGCTATAAACCTTTCGTAGAACCTTTAAAAGACATTGTTGATCGCAAGTTGCAAAAACGAGCAGAAACACACGGAGCACGAAAACGCAGATATGGAAAACCTTTCACTCCAAGGTCTTTGCCAAAAACTTTTCTATGAAAAATGAATACGATTTCTCTGAATCAGTTCAAAATCTATACTTTAAAAAGCTGAAAAAACAGGTGACAATTCGGCTTGAGGAAGAAGTAGTAGATTATTTCAGAGCACTATCTGTGGAAGCTGGAATTCCTTATCAAAGCCTCATCAACCTTTATCTGCAAGATTGTATGCGATCGCAGAAAAAACTATCGTTAGAGTGGGTGTAAAAAGTCTATAATAAGTAGACGGAATCAAAACTTTAAGCGATCGCATCATCAACCTTATCGATTTGTTGGGAAAACTTTAGTCGAATTGTGGCTGTTAAACTTCCTCCGGCTGAGGCAAGGGAAAAGTTTCTCCAGCTAAGTAAGCATCAAAGTGCTTTTGGAAATACAACCACGAGGTAATATCTTCCACATCTAGGCGAGATTGTGGTGCATTTTTATATAAAGGTACGCGAGTATTGATTTCATCTTGAAGCAGTTGCGGCAATTCATTTAAACCGCTGACTTTACTTCCATAAGCACTATAGACGAGTTGACCTGGGCGATCGCCCATTTTTAACCAAGGAACCCACGGGCCAATCCGATCCCAGCTAAGCTGTAGCTTGGAAACCGAGAGAATCTCAGGGTTTAATAGTTCTGTGGTCGGAACGGTGATTTTAAATAACTCGGCGGCCTGATAAGTTGGATTTGGGCTGTAATCGGCAAATTTTGGTTCTGTGGCGAGAGGATTGGGGTAAGTAGAAAATAGGTCAAACACGAAGGTTGTATTGTCTCCATTTACCTGTGCCGGAAATTTACCCTTAAAGCATCCCTGGACTGGATTATTAGCAACATGCATTACCGTGAGTAATTCCCCTGTCCAAGGATTTTCCCACTGTCGCAAAATTTCACCTGTTTCTGGATGAAGGTAGTAAGTCAATTCTCTGGAGGTAAAATCCCAACTACCCTCTTCGGTGGGAATACACCTACAGACACTCATACCTACCATCTTAAAGAGGCGATTTCGCTTTTCACTGGGAATATAAGCGTAAATTGCTCCTGTCCAGATCAAGAAGGTAGATTGGGTGGGATCGAGTGATGAACGCGTCTTCACCCAGTGTTGGGTATCAAAGTCTTGGATTTCAGCAACCATCTACAAACTCCTCATTTTTCTTGTGAAAGGTTTAAAGCTCCAGAAATTCTCATTTTAAAACTTATGTGCTACCTCAGTAGACCTAACCCCCTGAACCATAACTTTTCAAAGCTAAAGCCAGGAATGGCTTCTGCTAATATTGTTGCCTGTTGTAGGTCATCTTCTGATAGATGAACTCCACACTGCTGTGCTAAGGCGATCGCGTCAGTACTTGACTGGCAGGCTTTGAGCTGGCTGTCCAGTGCTTTTTCATTGCGAACCTGGCTAAAGAACCCACTCATTTTGGGATTTAACTGAGCGATCCACTGCTGATAAGCTTGCTGCACCATGCTCTGAAAATCTTGGCCACTGAGATCGATGCCCTCTGCCTTTGCCAGGGCTAAAAAATCCATTGGGGAAGTTACGGCTTCGAGTTTAGCCTGCAATTCTGGGGAAGCAGCTACCCTATCGTTAAAGGCTTGTACAGATTTAGATAGCATATCGAAAGAATCCTCTGAGAATAGACAATAGCCAACCGTAACCATACTATAGCGTTTATCTCAACATGACGTGGTGGTAAGCATCTTGAAAGGAATCACGCCAGTCCGTGCTCATGTAGCAACAGAGTATGAAACAACTATAACTCGCCAATTCGATTTGCTATTGCTACCAAAGTGTTTTCTATAGCCACAAAATCATCAGTCAAGGGAGTTGATTGTTAATCATTTTGCATATTTAGCAACCGCGAATTCTCAAGACGCTTCAACCATTTTTGCAAATAGACTCGGTTTGTCTGCTTTTGATCTGGATCGTTTGTATTCATGGGATGTGGTGCTAACCCCTGAATCGCAGCGGTGGTAACGCAAAACATCGATTTTTGGAAGGAGACACAAATCTGGACGCGGATATCTGCTTCGCCACGCACACTGCGTTGATAAATTTCGTGCAGATAGTCTGGTAAAAAGTGACGCATGTCCTGCATCAGTAATGTGGGAGGGATGCCCGATCCGCCTACAGGGATTGGATCGGCATACAGAACTCCATAGTTGAAATCTGCAGGATCGGAAGAGATTTGATGCGCTTGGGCATTGTAGGAGACTGTGCCACGGAAAGGGAAAGAGCGGAAGAATACTGCTTCGACATAAGGGACAGCGGCATCCATCAAAAAAGTAAGCCCTGCCGATTCTGGCATAATGTCATAGGCTCGACCGCCAATTTTGACTGTGTAATCAATTGGTTTGTTCGCTGCTTCTACCAGTCCATTAAGTACATGTTCGACTACATCTGGGATGGATTTGATTTCGCCGCGATCATAGCGATCGCTCAAATTCAGAAACATGGGAGCCATCACTGACCAAAATACTCCCAGCGCTCTGTAGTAGCACATCTGGCGAATCTGTTCGGGCAGAAATTCTGGGAAGGCACGATGTATTCCCAGGATGATTGGATTCCATTTAAACTTTGCTTGGATGGCTTGTTCGGCTCTCTGCTTGAAGTCATCAGAATCTAAATAGGTATCCATAGCACCACCACCATGCCAAAGCATCGCTTTCATGCAGTACTCGGCAAACTCGAAGTTGATGCGATCGTGCCACCAGAATTTCAGCAGTTTACCGACCGATATCTCTCCATTAAAATATTTGAAGAATGGGAAGAAATTGAGGAACTGGCGATCGGCAATATCGATCAAGTTGGTGTTGTAGGCATCTAAAATAAACCCATAACTTTTGAGGATGCCCACTACCTCCTTCAGATTCTGCGCTGAATCTGGTAATAGCGCCCCGCCTGTTTCTAGCCGCTCTAAAATGGCTGCTAGGGGCTGACTCATTGATGTTTTGCTCATGGTTGCCATCTTTCTTTTTCCTCTTAAATCTGCAACTCCTGTTTAAAAACTAGAGTAAATTTGGCGCGGTGGGTGCGAGCGCTGGCTGTTGTGATACTGGCATGGCTTGTTGTACTTGAGCGATCGCCGTCGTCGTATGCTCGATTAGCTGCACCGCCCATCCCGGCTGTAAGCCCAAAATCACCAGTGCCGTTGCCAAAATGATGCTGGGAGTGCGTTCTTTCCAAGTGACTCGCGGTAGTGATGGCGCTAGACTAACTGGTTTATCTGGTTCTAGAGTTGATACGGAGAGGCGACCAAAAAATGTGCGATCGACCAAAATCAAGAAATAAACTGCCGTTAAACCAGTGCCAATCATACATAAAAGAGTTTGGACTGGAAACATCTCAAAGCTGCCTCTAAACAAAATGAATTCGGCAATAAATCCCATCATGCCAGGTATACCTGCACTCGCCATCACACCCAGAACCATTAACGCGCCGATTAGTGGCAGACCGCGCTCAGGGTTAAATAAACCATTCAGTTTATTGATATCTCTCGTCCCAGCTTTGCTATAGATCACGCCCACAAGCAGAAATAGCAAACCGGAAATTAAACCGTGACTGATCATTTGTAAGGTCACGCCCAATAGCGATAGTGGTGTTGCCGCCGCCGCGCCTAATAGAATGTAGCCCATGTGGCCGACAGAGCTGTAAGCTACCATTTTCTTCATATCTGTTTGCGTAATCGCGGTGAGACAGCCGTAAATTACGCTGACTACTGCCCAGGTTGCCAAAAACGGCGCTAAAGCTTGCCATGCTTCGGGAAATAGTTGTAGCCCAAACCTGAGTAGACCATAGGTTCCCAGCTTAAGTAAAACACCTGCGAGCAATACTGAAATAGGCGTAGAGGCTTCAACGTGAGCATCTGGAAGCCATGTATGCAGTGGTACGATCGGGATTTTGATCCCAAATGCCACCAAGATCATGACTAACAAGACGCTTTGTGTGCCAATCGGTAAGATTTGAGTTTTGAGACCTTCTAAATCAAAACTCAGTCCTGATTGTAGTTCTGCTCCAACTAGAGCAGATGTACCAAAGAACGCTGCCAGCAGTAAAATGCCTGATACGGCGGTATAGATTAGAAATTTGGTGGCGGCATAACCGCTCCGCGCTCCTCCCCAAATTGCAATCAGGAGGTAAAGCGGCACAAGCTCTACTTCGTAGAACAGGAAAAACAGCAGCAGATTTTGCGATAAAAAAGCGCCAGCCACTCCACCACTCAGTAATAAAAGTAGTGCGTAGTATAGACCTGGACGATTGATATTCCCACTACTGTAGATAGCAATCCAGACGAGCAGACTATTCAGGACAATCAGGGGCATCGACAGGCCATCAATACTGATCGCATAGTTTAAGCCCAGGTTTTTAATCCAGGGGAAATATTCCTGGAGCTGCATACCGACATGGCCAGGATCGAATTGACTCAGTAGAAAAATAGTCCAACCTAATAGACCAGTGGCGATCGCTAAGGTTATGCCACGTAGTTGTTCGGGTTTCAGGTAGATTGCCCCGAAGCCTACCAGCAACGCACCGCAGATCGGAACCCAAATTAGGATACTCAGCATTATGTTTAAGCGAGAATTTTATGAATCAAAATTTAGAAAAATATTTAGGATCGTGAATTTAATTAAATGGGGGTTTGGGGGCTAAGCCCCCAAGCAGGGGCAGCGCCCCTGTACCCCAAAATTGGGTTTTATTTAATTCTCGATCCCTAGAGAAATATTTAAAAGACAACGAAGGCAAGGATGCTGGCCAGAAATACTCCAATCACGATTGTTAAAAGATACTGCTGCGATCGCCCCGTAATTGTATATTTAAGCGTCTCGCCCGTAAAAATTGAGGCAAACCCAAACAGGTTGACTGCACCATCAACGATATAGCGATCGACCCACGAGATCAGCCGCGAACCATTGCCTACCAGAAATACAACGCTGACGCGATATATACCCATGACATAAAGATCGTAGGCCAGCAAATCCTGCACAAATTTCCAGACGATACGAACGGGGCGCGGTGGCATTGGTACTGTGCTTCCCATTTCGTAGTTTGTTCTTAAGTAAATAGCACCACCAACTAAGCAACCAGTTAGGCCAGAAGCGATCAGCAACGCGATCGCATACCAATTCAGGCTCTCCCAGGCAGGGAGTAGCTGCCACCTATACAACATCAATGGTACGAGTAATGTGACGAAGATTAGAGAGACCATGGGTACGGCTACAGTCCAGGGTGCTTCTGGCATCCGACGGGTTTTGATCTGGGGCTTGCCCCAAAATACCAATCCAAATACCCGCGTTAGTCCAAATGCTGTTGCCCCATTCACAAATAACATGACTGCCACTAGCCAGGGATGCTCGTTCCAAAAGCTATCCACCCATTGCAGCATCGTCCAAAAATTGCCTAGAGGTAAGATCGCAGTTAGTCCTAAAGACCCAACCACATAAGCTGTAGCCGTGGCGGGCATCCGAGTTAATACCCCACCCATCTCGGTTAAATCCTGTGTGGGTGTGGTCATCATTACGGCACCACTGCTCATGAACAAGAGCGATCGGGCGATCGCATGGGTGAACAAAAATACCAGGGCAATATCGCCGTGCTGCATTCCGACCGCGATAAACACTAAACCTAAATAGGCGCTGGTGGAGTGGGACAGCGCTCGTTTCATGTCAATTTGGGCGATCGCCACTAAAGATGCGCCCACCGCCGTGATTGTGCCGATCGCTACCAGCACGTCCAAAGCTAGGGGCGAAAGCGCCAAAACCGGTTGCAACTTGATTAATATGAAAGCACCGCAGGATACTACAACGGAATTTCGCAGTACAGAGGCAGGATTGGGGCCTTCCATTGCCTCGTCCAGCCATAGATGCAGCGGAAACTGCGCGCATTTACCGGTTGGCCCTGCAATCAGAGCTAATCCCAACAAATTGGCTGCTTGCGGGCTGAGATCGGCAGTACCCGCCCAATCTGCCAGATCGGAGAAATTAAGACTGCCTGTCATTGTGGACAACGTTACTACGCCCATGAGCAGGATTAGATCGCCGATCCGCTTTGTCCAGAATGCATCCCGCGCCGCTGTCACAACCAGAGGTTGGGCATACCAAAATCCCACCAACAAGTAGGTTGATAGAGTTAATAACTCCAGCATCGCATAGCTAAAGAAGAGGGAATCACTGAGCGCAATCCCACTCAGCGCCCCTTCAAAAAATCCCATCAGAGCGTAGAAACGAGCCATCGCCCAGTCCATTTCCATCGAACCCAGCGCATAGAACTGAGCAAATAGACTGATCGCACCAATTAACACCGCCGCTCCCATGCTGACCGTAGAAATATCTAGCGACATTGATAGGTCCAGCCCTGGGGCTTGCAGCCATGGGATCTCTATTCGCAATGGTGGCTGCTGCCAGATACTTTTTAAAATGATCACACTGTGGGCGAGTGCCAACAAAGTCATCAACAAATTGAGATAAGCAGCAGGTCTTGGTCCCGTATTGCGAACTAGACCTATAGACCACGGTAGCGTTGCGATCGCGCCAAATAGTCCATAGCAAGGAACTAGCCAAATTGTATTTACTAAAAATTGATCCATTTGATCCATGAAAAGTTGCCCAACAAATTCAGCGGTTACCGTCTGAATACTTTGAGTTTGTTCGATCTAGTCGCCCGAACCAGCAAAAGTCCGATAGTTATCCATAATACCGATAAACTAGACTCTATTGATGTCCGTGTTTGGGCAGTTTTGTCTACTGCTATACGCGGATCTGATGTCGGGAATTTGCAGCACTTAATCCAGGTATTTTTTAATTTCTGCTGTTGCTGTTGCTATTGCATGTTGGTATTTAAACTTCGTAATGATTAAAACTGGTTTGATTAAAGTTATTTTTATTAGCAATTTATTTTTTGATGAGTGTGAGGAGATCTGAGAATGGATATAAGTCTGGTGATGTCAAACATCTTGAGTCCACCGGTACTCTTTTTCTTCCTTGGTATGCTGGCGATTTTTCTGAAGTCAGATCTGGAGATTCCACCGCCTCTGCCTAAACTGTTTTCTCTGTATCTGCTATTTGCGATCGGATTTAAAGGAGGGAGTGAACTAGCCAAAAGTGGAGTGAGTCAGGAAGTTGTACTAACCATGTTAGCTGCAATTCTAATGGCCTGTGCCGTCCCTGTTTACACATTTTTTATCCTTCGCCTCAAGCTCGATATTTATAATGCCGCCGCGATCGCGGCTACCTACGGTTCGATTAGCGCTGTTACCTTTATTACGGCTAGCTCTTTCTTGGGTGAACTCGGTATTCCGTTTAGCGGCTACATGGTTGCTGCTCTAGCCTTGATGGAATCACCAGCAATTATCGTAGGACTTTTGCTGATCAAAGTATTTGATGATAATAAACAAGACGGCGAATTCTCCTGGCCAGAAGTGTTACGCGAAGCTTTCCTGAATAGTTCCGTTTTCTTGCTAGTCGGCAGCCTGATTATCGGCGCTTTAACGGGGCAAAAAGGCTGGAAACTCGAAGAACCATTTACTCAAGGCATCTTTTACGGCGTGTTGACCTTCTTTTTATTAGATATGGGGTTAGTAGCGGCGAGGCGGATTAAGGATCTCGGTCAGACGGGTAGCTTTTTGATCTTTTTCTCGGTTTTCATTCCCATTTTCAATGCAGCCGTAGGCATACTCCTGGCAAAACTGGTTGGTATGCCCCAGGGTAATGCCCTGCTGTTTTCCGTATTATGTGCCAGTGCGTCCTATATCGCAGTGCCTGCGGCGATGCGGATGACAGTGCCAGAAGCAAATCCCAGCCTCTATGTCACTACCGCCTTAGCAATTACGTTCCCGTTCAATATTATTGTGGGCATCCCTTTATATCTATTTGGCATCAACCTGCTGTGGAGTTAGCATCATGAATGAAGTAAAAAGAGTAGAAATAATTAGTGATTCTGTCGAACTGGCTAAAATTATTACCGCTTTAGAGAAAGCAGGAGTAAGTAGTTATACTATTCTGCGCAATGTGGCAGGGAGAATCCCTGGTAGCATGAATTCTGACGCTCTGGCACTTACGACCTTAGATAACGTTTACTTGATTGCCTTCTGCCTACCCGATCAAATTAAACCTGTTTTAGACAGTATCAGACCTATTCTCAACAAGTTTGGGGGAGTCTGTTATGTGTCTGACGCAATTGAAATCAGATCGACGAGATGCGTTGCTTCTCTTTAAAATTTGGCTAGGTTTTAGTACTGCTAAGCCCTCAAAGTCAGAAGGTGCCTATGATTTTGTGCTGCAAAAAAACCATTGCCGCATTATTGGTTATAAGAATTGGCCTTAAGAATAAGTTTTACTAATTAATCTAATTTGAAATTATCATTGCGATCTATATTGCTAAAGGTGCAATGCCTCTTTATTCTGTATATATAAACAAAAAATGAAAAGCTTGTTTAAAAGCTGAACATGGACATTCCCGTTCATAGCTTTGTTAAGGAGTTACACACCACAACTGCGTCACAAAAATTTACCTGAGCTAGCCCCCAGTGCCTTTTTGTACAGATCGCCCCTCAAATAAAGTTTGAGAGATTCGATTGGTTGAATCAAATAGGGTAGATTTCCACGTGCTTTTGATCTTCTTAAAGGATGCGTATAAATACGCAGAATGGCGGTAAAGCTGAAGCAACGAAATAACCCTAACAAATAACGCCCAGTAAAAGTGTAGTAAGTCGTACAAGTATTCAGATAGCAGTTCAAACCTGCGCGAGTTTTTCGGGAATTATCCCTAAGCTGCCACACCCATATCCTTGGTGTCCATGGGAATGGATTGGTGTGTAGCTTTAGGTGTAATATACGCAACACAGAAGTACTGTGTAAAACACAGGGATCTAGGAGATATTAGATAATTATGCCAATTGCTGTCGGAATGATTGAGACTAGGGGATTCCCTGCTGTAGTAGAAGCAGCTGATGCGATGGTCAAAGCGGCCCGTGTCACGCTTGTGGGATACGAAAAGATCGGTAGCGCTCGCGTCACCGTGATTGTACGGGGAGATGTGTCTGAAGTACAAGCGTCTATTGCGGCTGGTGTTGAAGCTGCAAAACGGGTGAATGGTGGTGAAGTAGTTTCTACTCATATTATTGCTCGTCCACAAGAGAACTTAGAGTACGTTCTTCCTATCCGATATACGCAAGAAGTAGAGCAATTCTCGTTCTAATGACTAGCGAATAGACCCAGTTTCATTAGGTTTGTACATAAGTATATTTCCCCAATTTTATTTTTATTTACTTTAAGGAGTAAAAACAGATGGCGATCGCAGTTGGAATGATTGAAACCCTAGGGTTTCCTGCCGTAGTAGAAGCAGCTGATGCAATGGTTAAAGCGGCTCGTGTCACCTTAGTGGGCTACGAAAAGATTGGTAGCGGTCGCGTTACGGTAATTGTGCGTGGAGATGTTTCTGAAGTTCAAGCTTCTGTTGCTGCTGGTACAGAATCTGTCAAGCGCGTCAATGGCGGCCAAGTACTCTCTACCCACATCATTGCGCGTCCTCACGAAAACCTTGAGTATGTTCTGCCTATTCGCTACACCGAAGAAGTAGAGCAATTTCGGGACAACGTGAACTCTATTCGTCCTATGAACAGACCATAGGCGTAAGTTTTAGAAGTTAGATAGATTTTTGATGCCAACAACTAATAACAAACGCTCAAAATGCAAATTGCCAAAGTTCGCGGCACAGTAGTTAGTACTTCCAAGGAACCTAGCTTGACAGGAACTAAGTTTCTTTTTCTCCAACTTGTGGACGATCAAGGTCAACCCTTGCCAGAATACGAGGTGGCTGCTGATACCGTTGGCGCAGGCGTAGATGAATGGGTACTTGTTAGTCGAGGCAGTGCTGCTCGTAAGGTGCGGGATAGTGAAAGCAAGCCCTTGGATGCTTCAGTCGTAGCAATTATTGATACTGTGAATGTCGATAACTATCTGCTTTACAGTAAATATAGCTAGGCTTAATCAAAACTCACTATCCCAGTAGCTGCGCTGTCTAGTTTGGCTGTGGGCGAATCTATCAAAGCGCAAAATTGAGAATCTATATGAGTAATAATTCTTAATCCTAGAAGCGATGAAGAGAGCTAGTTGCGAGCAAAATCTTTTTGTTATGAGCTTTCTCTCTATGCCTCGCCTGCCCTCTGAGGGATATGTATAGCTCAACATAGGCTTTCAAGATGGATAAAGCGGGTTGTAACTTTAGTAACTTCCAACCATTTGTTTTAAGCCATCTAGATCTAATCAATCAAAATTTGTTGTTATTCGGAGGATGCGCTTCTATCTGGTTCGTGACTGTTCTGCAGTCAGTCGGGTAGCTAAAATAGCGTGCTATTTCTAGATGGTAGTTTGTGGTTTTGCTGTGCCACCCACTCCTCAATTAAAGAGCCTTGCTGAGCCACAGATCGATCCAACGGCGTATGTCCATTCGTTCTCCAATATTATCGGAGACGTTTGTATTGGCAAAGATGTCACGATCGCTCCTGGAACTTCTATTCGGGCAGATGAAGGTGCTCCTTTTTGTGTCAGCGCAGGAGCGAGCATCCAGGATGGAGTAGTGATTCACGGTTTAGAGAAAGGCCGAGTAGTTGGAGATGATGGGCATGATTACTCAGTCTGGATAGGCAAGAACTCTTCCATTACGCACATGGCTTTAATTCATGGCCCTGCCTATGTGGGAGATAATTGTTTTATCGGCTTTCGTTCTACGGTTTTTAATGCTCGCATTGGTCATGGCTGCATTGTGATGATGCATTCTTTGGTGCAGGATGTAGAAATTTCTCCTGGTAAGCTCGTGCCTTCAGGTGCCATTATTACTAGTCAGCAACAGGCCGATCAATTGCCCGATGTACGAGAAAGCGATCGTGCTTTCGTGCACCACGTAGTAGGTATAAATGATGCTCTGCATATGGGGTATCGCCGCGTTGAAAATGACGCTGGTATTATGCCTGTCCGCGACGAAATCAATAAATCTAATGAATTAAGTAGAGCAACCCACAACGCAACCCACAACAACGTCACGACTATGCAGTTACAGACTAAACAAACCAAGATCGATACGGCTCAGCAAGTACGCCAACTGTTATCTCAGGGCTATCGCATTGCTGCTGAATATGCTGATGAACGCCACTTCCGTACCAGTTCTTGGTACAGTGCTCCAATTAATTCTAGTAGTGAATCTACGGCGATCGCATCACTGCAAG
>JANMRU010000068.1:0-9862 GCA_031388585.1 Pseudanabaena sp. SOY_30_concoct_251
GCACAATTGTCGATACCACCTGTCCTTGGGTATCGAATGTATGGAACCGCGTCGAAAAGCACAAAAAAGCTGACTTCACATCGATTGTGCACGGCAAGTACAACCATGAAGAAACGATCGCCACTAGTTCATACGCCAATCGCTATCTTGTCGTTCTGAACCTCAAAGAAGCCGAATATGTTGCCAACTACATGCTGAATGGCGGCGATCGCCAGGAATTCATGACTAAGTTCAGTCGCGCTACTTCCCAGGGCTTCGATCCCGATCGCGATTTGGAGCGCGTGGGTGTAGCCAATCAAACCACTATGCTTAAAGGCGAAACCGAAGCGATCGGCAAGCTATTCGAGCGCACGATGATGCAAAAATACGGGATCGAACATATCAACGCCCATTTCCTTGCCTTTAACACGATTTGTGATGCCACCCAAGAACGCCAGGATGCCATGTTGGAGATTGTGGAGAAGCCTCTGGATCTGATCGTGGTAATTGGCGGCTACAACTCATCGAATACGACGCACTTACAGGAAATCGCGATCGAGCGCGGTTTGCCTTCCTATCATATTGATAGCGCCGAGCGGATTATTTCGGCGGACGCGATCGAGCATAAGCCTTTGGGGCAGGCGATCGAGACAGCCACAAACTGGTTGCCGACAGGTAAAATCAAGATCGGTATTACCTCTGGTGCATCTACCCCAGATCGCATCGTCGAAGATGCAATTACCAAGATCTTCGCACTCAAAGAATAGGATTTCCCCTACTGTATGTAGCAATCCTAGATGAAATGCAAATTGGGGGCTTGGGGGCTTTGCCCCACAAAGGGGTTTCATCCCTTCACCCCTAAATAAATAAAGACTGATTGTTATAGTTCGGCTAGAAAGGCCAAACTATACATTAACTCCCGATCTGCGAGCTATCCAGATTTCCCAGTTACGCAGTACACGCGATCGCTCACTCAGCCAGGAAGATGTTTTATTGTCGATTGGCTCTACCAAAATCGTAAACATGCCTAATCTGTTACCAGCGATCGTATCCGTAAATAGGCGATCGCCCACCATTCCCACCTCAGATGCTCTTAATCCCATAGCTTCTAAAGCCTGCCTAACTATGCGGCGTGACGGCTTCCCAGCTCTGCTGCGGTAAGGCAGATTGAGCGACTCAGCAATACTCTGAATGCGGCGATCGCTAAAATTATTGCTAATCAACCAGATATTGATGTCATGACGTGTAACATCTACCCACTGACGCACCTCTGGAGAAATTTCGGTTTCGCTATCACCAACGATCGTACTATCAACGTCCAGAACCAAGCCGCGTAGGTTGTTCTGAGCTAAAAGTGCGGGTGAGATAAACCAAATTGGCTTGCGCAAAACCAGATCTGGAGTAATAAGCTGCCATAGATGCATTATAAATTGTGAGACCAGTTATGGGGCGGATTTTAATAAAAGCAATTATAGCCACTAACGTCGCGGTTGCCCAGTTTGCTGATTTATCTGGTTCTCAATCTGTCTTATAGCTTTATTGTGTTCGTCGAGAGTGCGACTGAAAATGTGACTGCCATCATAACGTGCCACAAAGAAAAGATATGCCGTCGCATCGGGCTCTAAAACTGCCTCTAAGCTCGATCTCCCAGGTGCGGCGATCGCTCCTGGCGGAAGCCCCGCATTCAGGTAAGTGTTATACGCTGAAGGAGTTTTGACCTGCGCGATCGTCAGCGGCTTCTCCTTTGTCTGCTTGATCTTGAGCCCATACTCTACCGTAGGGTCAGATTCAAGTCGCATATTGCGCTTTAGGCGTTGCATAAACACGCCCGCGATTAATTTACGTTCCTTAGTAAGAACTGCTTCTTTTTCAACAACGCTAGATAAGGTGACCCATTCCGTCAGACTTAGAGGTGTTTTTTTGCTAGATTGTTGGTTCGTTTTATACAGCGGTAATGCTACCTCTTCAAACCGATTCAGCATCAGATCGATTACGCGGTCTGGAGTAATTTCTGTTTGTGTCAGTTGATAGGTATCAGGGAAAAGAAACCCCTCCATGTTTGGGATATCAGTAGGTAACCATAGTTTGCGACTCAAGCCATTTTTGCCAGTGGCAGCAATAAACTCTTTAGCTGAGAAGTAGCCTTTTTGCTCAAAAAATTCCGCCATTTGAGCGATCGACCATCCCTCAGGGATTGTGAAGCGCACCTCCGCAGGTTTGCTTTCCTGCATTTGCGTCACAACTTCGCTGAGTGGTTGGTCAAAAGTAAAGTCGTAAGTTCCCGCCCGCAGAGGACGAGTATCTCCATCTTTCACAGCCAACCACTGCAACCAAAGTCTCAATGCAAACCTAGAACGAATTACTCCAGTGGATTCTAATTCTTTGCCAATTACCTGCATCGGCATACCTTCGGGGATAAGTAGCCTGATTGGAGTACTTACAACAGTATTAGCTGGTGCGGCACTAGCCCATAGCCACCATAGACTACTTCCCCAGGCACTACCTAATATTGCTACAGGAAATATTAAGCCATAGAATAACCACTTAGATTTCTTCATCAGGATCGATCAGATGTTGTTCTACGTAGGGTTGAATACGCTGTATTTCTTCTTGAGATAGCATTTCAGGGTTACCGTTACTATCTAGCTTGGCAAAGAACATCAGCGGATCTAACGACGTAAATACGGAATACTCTTGTTCCTCAAAGAAAAAATGGGCTAACTCTTGAAATTCTTCGCTGGCATCTTCTTCTTCCGCATCAATAGTAAAGATTTCATCTTCATCTAATTCTGGCAATTCGCCTGAAACGGTTAGGGTGTAAGCAGTTCGCTGGAGTTTGAGATTTTGCTCCGACAGGACAGCTTGCGCTACTGAAAAAATGCGATCTAGCTCTTCTTCCTCAATATCTAGCAGAAGCTCGTCCTCTTCGTCGTCACCTTCGCCCCAAGCAAAAATATACACGGAATGATCGACAGGCTTGAGCAAGAGGTAATCCTCTCCATCAACCTCTAGCGTGATTTCGACCTGGCAAGGTAGCGTCTTACCTGTTTCATCGTTCAAGTTTAGAATTGAGTCGTCCATATGTTGAAGGTGAAGTTATACCAATAATGAGTTATAGGTTGCACAAGCCAATAGCCAGGTTAAAGCTTTATAACTTGGAGTGACCTCGTTAATTTTAAAGATTATGACAGTTTTTGGATGTCAAAATATTGATTATTTGTTGATTATTTGTAGTTAGGTTGACAAAATCCTGCGTTCTTCCAGCCATTGTTGCAGGATGATAGCAGCGGCTTTGCGATCGATTGTGGCTTTGTGCGATCGCGGTGAAATGCCCTGTGAATGCATCATTTGCTCTGCTTCAAATGAAGTTAATCTTTCGTCTACATACTCCAACTTTACATTTAATTGTTTGGCAGCAGCATGGGCAAATTTTTGCACCTGACGTGCTTGATACCCTAACGAACCGTCCATATTATAGGGAAGCCCCACAACAAGGGTGTCAACCTGACGACTGTTGATTAAGTCTTGTAGTTGCTCCAGATCCGCCTGCCAGTTGCGCCGTTCTATAGTAGTAATGCCATGTGCTATTAGTCCCATGCGATCGCATCCAGCTACACCGATACGCTTGCGCCCTACATCCAGACCTAATGCCGCGACATTCATCATAAATTCAAACCAGCAATTCACAACTGAATTATAGAAAATTTAAGACCAGGAAATGAGAGGAAAATTATTGGATCTAGAACTGAGGTGGCTCAACCTACTGCAATTGTTTGCAACAGATCGCAGGATCGCAGCGCAGATCTTTGACGAGTTAACTGCTTTATATGCTGGCAACCAGCGTTTCTATCACAATTTTGACCATGTGCGCCAGGTTTTAAGTGTTATCGACTTAATCAAGGAAGATTGCCAGAATGCGGCATCCGTCGATCTAGCAGCATGGTTTCATGACGCAATCTACGATCCCAAAGCTGGAGATAATGAAGAAAGAAGCGCTGCATATGCTACCGCGTCTTTAACGCAGTTAAGAGTCCCAGCATCAACCATAGATGTCGTAACGGCAATGATTTTAAAAACTAAGAATCATACCGATACAAATGAAATTGCATTACTTTCCCAAAATAATATGGACGCATTCATATTTTTGGATGCCGATCTTGCGATTCTGGGAGCGCCCATTCAAACCTATCAAGCATATGCGGCAGGAATTAGACGTGAGTATGGGTGGTTATCAGATGAAGAATATAAAAATGGTAGAAAAAAAGTTTTGTCATGCTTTTTAAGCTGGCCAAGAATTTACCAAACATCTCGCCTAAGGGCTTTGCTAGAAATCCCCGCTAGACAGAATATCCAGGAGGAAATACGATCGCTATAGCAATCAGTTTTTATTTGTTTAGGGGTAAAGGGGCAAAACCCCAAACCCCCAATTTACATTTCATCTAGGATTGCGCTATCAATACATAATTAAATGCCATAGTGATGCACCTGAATTCGATCGACACCGCCACCCTAGAAAAAATTACTGAAACCAGCGGTGTCGTGGAGTGGCAAAACCTTGACGTTGACTTGAAACATCAAATATCGCGATCGCTGCTACCTAGCAGTTCACCAAGCCATGTAATTTATCCTGCCACAGCAGAGCAACTTAGTAGGGTTATTTCATTTGCCCACAAGCATAACTACCGCATTCTCTTGTGTGGCGCTGGTAGTAAGTTAGCCTGGGGCAATCCCATTAAGAACGTACAGTTGGTGGTAAGCACTCAAAAACTAAATCGCCTGATCGAACATGCACAGGGCGATCTGACCGTAACCGTAGAAGCAGGTATGCGGTTTGCCGATTTGCAGTCAACTTTAGCCAAATCTGGGCAATTTTTAGCGATCGATCCCGCTTACCCCAATACGGCAACGATTGGCGGCATTGTCGCGACAGGAAATACTGGCTCTCTGCGCCATCGCTATAACAGCGTGCGGGATATGTGTATTGGCATTTCGTTTGTGCGATCGGATGGAGAACTGGTAAAAGCGGGTGGTCGCGTGGTAAAGAACGTAGCAGGCTACGACCTGATGAAATTGCTGACGGGTTCCTACGGGACTTTGGGTGCGATCGCTCAGGTAACTTTTCGCGTGTATCCCTTAGCGGCAGCATCTGCCACCGTAGTTCTAAGCGGTAATGCTACGGCAATTAGTCGGGCTAGAAGCGAAATTCTGATGTCATCTCTGACCCCAACCAGGCTCGATCTACTCTCTAGCAGAGTGGTAGAGAGTTTAGGCATAGATTTAGATTGCGATCGTGGACTTGGGTTAGTTGCGCGCTTTGATAGTATTGCCAAGAGTACGGCACTGCAGGGCGATCGCCTGGCCGAACTAGCCAAATCCCTAGATCTTAAAGTTACAAACATCGAAGACTCGGATCGCTTTTGGACTCAGTTACAAGATTGTTGTTGGCAGGCAGGCAATGCGGACAAGACGATTATTTGTAAGCTAGGGGTGCTGCCCACCGAAGCTGGTAATACGCTAGAGGCCATTGCCACTACGGCGACAAATCTGACACCAGATCTGGCCATTTACACGCAGATCCACGCTAGTAGTGGGCTAGGCATACTTCGTTGCGATCTCCCTATGCAGATGACACCTGAATCTGCGATCTCGCTAATGTGCGAAATTAGGAATTTAGCCGAAAAAACTGGGGGCTTCCTATCGCTACTGGAAGCACCGGACGAGATCAAGCAGAAAATGGAGGTATGGGGCTATATGGGTAATGCCCTAACTGTTATGCATGAACTGAAGCAGAAGTTCGACACGCAAAATATTTTTAATCCTGGCCGCTTATTTTGAGCATTGCCATATATCCCGAATTGAGCTAATAATGATAATCGTTATCATAATTTGGCTATAGGTTAATCTGTAATGTCGAAAGAAACTATGTCCAGAAAGCTTGGCGATCGCATCTTCTTTACTCGAAGTGCTGCTCTCCTCGTTGCTACAACTAGCTTAGTTAGTTGCAGTCCTACTCCCAGCAATACAACAACCGTTAACCCTACTCCTGCAAACTCTCCCGTATCTCAAACTGTTCCAGTTGTGAATCGTCCACAGGTGGTCGCTACTAATTCTGTGCTTTGTGGCTTAACTAAAGAAATTGCCGCTGATACGATTGACCTGAAGTGCTTGATCTCCGCAGGATCTGACCCACACGTCTACGAACCTACGCCCGAAGATCGTGCATCCATTGAAACATCAAAACTAATTCTCTACGGGGGCTACGACTTTGAGCCAAGCCTGATCAAGTTGATTAACACTACATCTAACCCCGCAGTTAAAATCGGAGTGTATGAGCTAGCTGTACCTAAGCCCCAACAGTTTGAAGAAGATGGTCAAAAAGTTGCCGATCCACACGTCTGGCATAATGCCCAAAATGGGATTGCGATCGCTTCGGCGATCGCAAAAAAACTGAGCGAATTACAAAGCGATCGCGCCAGTACCTATGCGCAGAACACAACAAGAATTACTAACGAGCTCCAACAAATCGATACCTGGATCAAAGCTCAAGTCGAGACAATTCCTCCCACATCGCGCAAGCTAGTCACAACCCATGATGCTTTGAACTACTATTCCCAAGCCTATAATATTCCACTAGAAGGGGCACTGAGTGGCATTAGTACCGAAGAGCAACCTACGCCTTCAAGGATTAAAGAGCTAGTAAAGGTGATTAAGGATGCCAGAGTTCCAGCCATCTTCGCCGAAGTCACAATTAATCCCAAACTGATTACCACAGTGGCAAAAGAAGCAGGTGTCAAAGTTTCAGAGCGAGAGCTATTTACGGATGGCTTGGGTGAGAAGGGCACAGAAGGCGAAACCTATGCCGGCATGTTAATTGCGAATACTCGTACAATCGTTGAGGGACTTGGCGGCAAGTACACCCCTTTTCAGGCCAAAAACTAAAAAACTTTAGAGGAAAGTATCGCTAATAGCAATTAGTGGTTAGCAATTACAGTAATCCGATATGAATCGTAAGTTGTGGGTGTGGGGGCTGCGCCCCCACGAAGGGGTTCCGCCCCTTCACCCCTATACAAATAAAAACTGATTGCCAACAGAAATAATGCGTGCCTATCTACCAAACCTGAGTTCGGGTGGCAGGCGTAGTTTTTTGCGAAAGTTGGTATCGTATTTAGCCTGCCGCCAGTTTTGGGCTGACTCTACCTGTCTAACAGTAAGATTTAGCGTATAACTCAGGTCAGCACCAAATAAATCTGCATCCTGCAAATCAGCTCCAAGCAAGTTGGCAAGTCTCAGGTCGGCACCAAACAGGCAGGCATGTCTGAGGTTGGCATTATGCAAATTAGCGCTAAATAAAGTCGCATCGGTGAAGTTGGCACTACCTAGATCGGCATCACAAAATTTAATCTCAGCTAAACTTGCACCGCGTAAATTCGTTGAGACTAGCTTACCTCTACTCAAATCTGATTGAGCAAGATTGATGTGATAGAGACTGGCTCCGCTGAGGTCAATGCCGCTTAGATCTTGTGCGGTAAAATTTCTCATTCCAGATCTATATGTTTCTAGCAGCCTATTTCTGAGTAATTTAGCTCTGTCTAATCCGCCCAGTACTGGCGTATCAACAGGCGGTAAATCCTTTCCCCCAAGTACCGCATCATATTCATCGGGTAGATTGGAACTTGTCATTGAGGTTTGAAACTATCTTTTGAGCCAATATTTAAAGCGGGATTGCCAAGTTTTTTGCTGGTTAGTGGAGGAATATTCCGCATCCAATCCACTTTTCAATTTAGCATTCTGTAAGTTAGTCCCATCCATATTGGCACCCTCTAAGATGGTATTTGTCAGATTGGCTTCACCAAGATCGGCATTATGGAGGTTTGCATTGCTCAAATCAGCATTACTAAGATCGGCACGCCAGAGATGAGCGCCCTTTAAATTGGATTCTTTTAGATTGGCTCCTTTCAGATTGGCTCCTTGAAGTTCTGTTCGACTTAAATTAGCACTTTGGAGATCGGTATCTTGGAGTTCGGCGCGGTATAGGTTAGCGCCTCTTAACTCAGCATGGCTAAGTTTTGCACCCGACAATTTCGCGAATGGTAGGCTTGCCCCCCTTAGGTCGGCATGACTTAATTCACGCTCCCCAACATTTTCTAGATTGGCTATTTCCCAAACTAGTTGCCATTTAGGATCTAGTTTGGTGTCTTCATCGATCTGTACACCTTTGAGATCTACTCCAATCAGGTTGGCCTCACTCAGGTCAGCCCCGCTGAAGTTAACTCCATTTTTTAGGGCGATCGTTCTCAAGTCTGTACCACTAATACTAGGGTCAACTAATTCTCCCATCGTGGCATACCATTCTTGTAATAGCTGCTCCCAATCCCAAGTTGCAGCATTGCTGAGGTTGGCATTCCTCAGCTTGACATTGCTGAAGTTAGCCTTGGCAAGATTAGTATTACTGAGGTTGGCATCACTGAGGTTGACATCACTGAGATCTGCACCCACCATGTTGACATTGCTAAGGTTGGCATCACTCAGATTTGAGTACGACAAGTGCGATGCGGACAGACTAGCTCCACTGAGATTAATGCCTTTGAGATTGCTTCTGATGATGTCAATATTATTCAGATTGGCACAACTAAAATCTGCGCCGCTGAGATTGGTATTGTAGAGCGTACCGCTTAATTCAGCCCCAGTAAAATCTCGTTCGCCCGATTCATAAAGCTCGGTCAGTTCTTCGATCGCGAGTCTGTATCCCTTTGTCTTTTGCTTAGCAGCTAGCAATTTGTAGGCAGCTCGTTTAATGGGAAATGATTTATCTTCTAGTGCCTGCGTTATAAACTCTCTACCTCTATCAGCATACTTTAATGCGTCAGTGAGTGCGGCAATCCGCTCTTCGTCGCGATCGCTGGCAAAACGTGCTTTGATGTTGGCAAACGCATCCGCGAAACTACCTGTAAAGGCAGTGGCAGATTCTGGCTTCGTTTTACTGGTATAGGGTTTATGAGGAATATATGGCATTGCACTTTATGGCGGCAGCTCTGGTTTAGCATACCCTAATTATTGGTTGGGGCTAATATCTGCATTTTAATGGCGATCGCAAATTTTAAGCCTTTCACTAAAGTTCGATCTTTCCATCGGTGAAGTCGGTCGTGTTAGCATGTCTTAGCAAGATTTTGGTACAGCCAGGCATCGTTTTAGGAGATTCTTACGTGGCAGACTTATCATTTTTAGCTCAGGCAGATTCACTAGTTGCGGATCTGATTACGAAGGAATTAGGAAGACAACGCAATAATATTGAGTTAATTGCTAGCGAGAACTTTACTTCCGCCGCTGTGATGGCAGCTCAGGGATCGGTGTTGACGAATAAGTATGCGGAAGGTCTGCCTGGTAAGCGCTACTACGGTGGTTGTGAGATTGTTGATGAAATCGAAGCGATCGCGATCGATCGCGCCAAGCAGTTGTTTGGTGCTGCTCATGCCAATGTTCAACCCCACTCGGGTGCTCAAGCTAACTTCGCGGTGTTTTTAGCGCTGCTAGAACCAGGCGATACGATTATGGGGATGGATTTATCGCATGGCGGTCACCTCACCCATGGTTCGCCAGTTAATGTTTCTGGTAAGTGGTTTAAAGCGGTCCACTATGGTGTTAGTCCCACCACCGAGCAACTAGACTACGATATGGTGAGGGAACTGGCACTAAAACACAAACCCAAGCTATTAATTTGCGGCTACTCGGCTTATCCCCGCATCATTCAATTTGATAAGTTCAGAGCGATCGCCGATGAAATCGGTGCTTATTTGCTAGCTGATATTGCTCACATTGCTGGACTGGTAGCCACAGGGCATCACCCCGACCCTATTCCTCATTGCGATGTGGTCACTACTACTAC